>JBKJYG010000465.1:0-2988 GCA_046715905.1 Hyphomicrobiaceae bacterium
ACAAAGCCCAGCACGATCTCGAAAGCGGAAATCGGCGCCGACAGCAGCTCGTAGATCGTGCCAACGAAGCGCGGCATGTAGATGCCGAACGAGGCATTCGAAATGCTTTCCGTCAGCAGCATCAGCATGACCAGGCCGGGCACGATGAAAGCGCCGTAGCTGATGCCGTCGATTTCCGCCATGCGCGAGCCGATTGCCGCGCCAAAGACAATGAAATAGAGGGATGTCGAGAGCACCGGCGACAGGATGCTCTGCATCAGGGTACGGAAGGTGCGCGCCATCTCGAAGGTGTAGATGGCTCTGACCGCATGGACATTCATGAGCAGTCCCGCTCCGATGATGGCGCCAGGGCCATGCCGTCACGAACTTCGATGGCGTGTTCGAGGGTCGCTTTGCCGGTCATGTTCCAAGTCGTGACGCCTGCCGCCAGGATGCATTGGATCAGCCCCTCGGTCAGGGCCTCGACGCTGAGGCCAAGCCGGATGGCATTGGCCGCATGCACCTTGGCGCCGTCCGTAGCGCCGATCACAGTATCGAGCAGGGTGAAGATCAGTTCCTTGGTCTTGAGATCGAGTGCGCCCTCTTTCATGATGCTGCTTCGGATCAGGCCGTACCCGGCGAACGCGGCTGGCGCATGCTCGAGAAGCAGCTTGAAGCCGTCGGGAACCGAACCGCGCGTGCGCTCGAAATTGGCGATGGCGACCGCCACGGCCTGATCGATCAACTGTTGTTCGTCGCGCATCTGGCCACCTCGCCTTTCAAATCCTGATGGGTGCTTCTACCGCTCGGTGGCAGCAAGGTCCACGCTGGGATGCCGCCGCGGTAAGGGCTCATTAACCGATCGTGCCCCAGGCTGAGGAGAGACGCGCGGGACGCAGTTTGTTAAGGCGCTCCGGATAGCGTTGTGGGCTCAAGGCTACAGCGCGCGCAGGAGAGCAACGATGTGGAAATCTCGGATCTGGCAACCGGCGGTTCTCGACAAGGTCGAGAAGTACGTGTTGCTGCTGGTGTTCGGGATCCTTGCCTATCGCATGATCGTTGCCTTTCGGATGACGGGCGAGCTGTCCCATCTAATCTATTTCGCCGATCAGGCGATCCTGGTGTTCTTCGTTCTCATCCGGCGCAGTACGGCCGCGATCACCTTGCGCTTTGGTGACTGGTGCGCGGGATTTGCAGGCTCTTTCATTCCCTTGCTCGTCGTGCCCGCCACCAGCGGTGCTGCGCTCGTTCCGGGGTTGATCACCGTTCCCATCATGCTGACCGGACTTGCGATCCATCTGTCCGCCAAGCTCACGTTGCGGCGCAGCTTCGGGGTCGTCGCCGCCAACCGAGGGGTGACCGCCGGCGGACCCTACAAACTCGTCCGCCACCCCATGTATGCAGGATATGTGCTTGTGCAGTTCGGCTACTTTCTGACGGGGCCCAATCTCATCAACCTGCTCGTCATTCTCTCGTGCTGGACGCTGCTGATTGTGCGCATCCACGCCGAGGAGCGTTTGTTGAGCGAGGATGCAAACTACCGCGAGATGATGGGACGCACCCCGTTCCGGCTCGTGCCGGGGTTGTATTGAGGCATTGCTTCAGGCGACGGGCGACATCAGCCGCTCGGCGGCCTCCCGGGCGTTGGCAGCAACGCCATCGGGGCCCAGCACTTGCGCAAAGGCGATCGCGCCCTCGTGCAGCATCATCAGCTTCACAGCGAAGCGCTTCGGATCCGGCAGACGCGCGGCGCGGGTGAGCTCCTCGAAATACGCCAAGGTAAGACGTTTGTGCAGCCGCGCCTGATGAAGGACGGGGCTCGACAGGTCGCCATACTCTGCGGCGGCCGAGATGAAGGGGCAGCCTCTGAACTGGTCGTCCTTGAGCCAGATGTCGAGCTGCCCGAAGGTTGCCAACACACGTTCGCGCGGATCGCTCGACGTCCGCTCGACGTACAGGCGCAGATCTTCCCGGGCCATTTCATCGGCTTTGGCCAGAACGGCGACGACCAGCTCATCCTTTGAGGCGAAATGCCGGTAGAGCGTCGTTTTGGAAATGCCGGTCTCTTCCATGATCCGGTCGACGCCGGTCGCCTGGTAGCCGTAACGGTTGAACAACTCCGCCGCGGCGTCGATGAGTTGCTCTCGTTTTGCCGCACGGCGCATTTCACGTATCCTGACTGGACTGATCTGTTCCTATAAATGAAGCCCATCGGCCGTCAAACAAGCCTTGCCGCAATGGATGATCAACATTAGCTGAATTTTCGATCGATACATGTCTCACGGCCTCGTGACGAGACGTGATTTGTAATTCGATACAGACTAGTACACATTGAGTCAAGACAAACGACCATCCCCATCACAGCAAGCCAAGGAGACCTGTCATGAAAACCGCCCTCGCCGCCCTGCTCGCCCTCGGACTGATCACCGGCACGGTCAGCGCCCGCACCATCTTCGATGACATCCGCGACAGTGCCCCGCGCAGCAGCGTGTTCACGGACCTGCAGAACTCAGCCCCGCGTACGATCTTCGATGAGATCCACGACACCGGGCCCCGCTCGGACGGCGTCTTTGGTGAACTCGAGCGCAACGCGCCCTGAACCGCCAATAGGCCAAAAGTAAACAACGGGGGGCCGGCATCCGGCTCCCCGTTGTCGTTGTGCTCAGCCCAAGAGATCCCGAAGAATGAGCCGTGAGTACTTTGATTTCGTTGGCGTTTGGCGGGCAGCGCCCTGACGCTCAGCAGAAGGGAAGCGACGGCCGCGATCCAGCATCGGTCTATGCGAAGGTCTCAGTTGGTCAGGTTGAACAGGTTCTCGGGTTTGGCTTCAAGGCGTCCCCGCTCGACCTCGGAGACGATGCGCGTCAGAGCCGTATGCGTGGGCGCGGGCGTGCCGACGGAGCTGCCTTTTTCGGCGATATAGCCGTTCATGAAATCGATCTCGGTGCGCCGCCCCTTGGCTATATCCTGCGCCATGGATGGACGCTGCAAATCGCTGCGCGCGCCGCC
>JBKJYG010000466.1:0-7481 GCA_046715905.1 Hyphomicrobiaceae bacterium
GAATACCGCCATCCCGAAGCCCGCGCCGGCGAAGCTACGAGCACACGGAACGAGGATCAATGCTGCCTGGCGTCACGCCGGCGGGGTGTCCCGTCGAAGCTAGCCATCAAAGCCGACCCCACCTATAAGGCTCCACTTCGACGCTCATGGGCCGGCGCACAGCCTCTTGCGACTTCGAGATGGCGTTTTGAGGGCGCACGCGTGTTGCGACAGCCCGTTGCACCGAAAGGATCGAGCGCGCATGCGCACAGACGCCGACACCCTCCTCGTCGCCGCGCAGGCGCTCATCGGTCAACCCTCCGGCCGGAGCAATATCGCGCCCTTCATCGTCATGGACGTCATGCGCCAGGCGGCGGAGGCCGAGGCAGCCGGCATCGATGTCATCCATATGGAGGTTGGCCAGCCGGCCACTGCGGCCCCTCGCGCCGCACGCGAAGCCGTCAAGGCAGCCCTTGATCGTGACACCCTGGGCTATACCTTGGCGCTCGGCCACGAGCCGCTGCGCCGGCGCATCGCTGCCCTCTACGGCGAATGGTATGGCCTCGACGTCGACCCCCGCCGCGTTGTGGTCACCGCCGGCTCCTCGGCCGCTTTCGTACTCGCGTTTCTCGCCCTCTTCGAGGCCGGCGATACCGTGGCGCTGCCGGCGCCCGGCTACCCCTGCTATCGCCATATCCTGACGGCGCTCGGATGCCGCAGCGCCCTGATCGAGACCGGACCTGCGACCCGCTGGATGCCAACCCTCGAACAGATCTTTGCCCTGACGCAGCGTGCGGCCGATATGCAGCCCATCTCAGGGCTGCTCATTGCCAGCCCCGCCAACCCGACAGGCACCATGATCGAGCCTGAACGGCTCGATGCGATTGCCCAACTCTGTCGCGAGGAGGGCGTGTGGCTTATCTCGGATGAAATCTATCATGGACTGACCTACGGCATGCCCGAGCGCACCGCGCTGGCGGCCAGCAATCAGGCTATCGTCATCAACAGCTTCTCGAAATATTTCTCGATGACGGGCAGGCGCGTGGGCTGGATGATCGTGCCCGAGGCACTCATCCGCACGGTCGAGCGATTGGCGCAAAATCTCTACATCTCGCCGCCGGCCATCTCGCAGATCGCGGCTCTGGGCGCCTTCGACGGTCTGGATGAACTCGCGGCCAACAAGCGCGTGTATGCGGCCAGCCGCGACCTTTTGCTGACCAAACTTCCCGAAGCCGGGCTGTCCCGCATCGTGCCGGCGGACGGAGCCTTTTATCTCTATGCCGACGTCAGCCACGTCACCAGCGACAGCTTGGCGCTCGCACGCCGCGTCCTGGCCGAGACAGGGGTGGCCGTGACCCCCGGCGTCGACTTTGACGAACTCCGCGGCCGTCACCACCTGCGCTTCTCCTACGCTGGTGATACGGCGCGCATGGCCGAGGCGGCTCAGCGCCTGGCGGCCTGGGGCGGGCTGCGAGCGCCGGCTTAGCTCTGGCGCGTCGCGTCCTGGGCCTGCCGCATGGCGTCCATGATGGCGATGGCCGACATGTTGAGCAATCCCCGCACCGTGACCGAGGGCGTAACGATGTGCACCGGACGCGCCGCACCCAGCAGAATGGGGCTGACGGCGACGCTCCCCGACACGACCTTCAACATGTTGAAGGCGATGTTGGCCGCATCGAGCGTAGGCATGATCAGCAAGTTGGCAGCCGTCGCGTAGCGGCTATTGGCGAAAATCTCCTCGCGAATGAACGGCGACAAGGCGGCGTCGGCGTGCATTTCACCTTCGACGAGCAACGCCGGCGCCCGTTCGGACAGGATTGACAGCACCTCGCGCATTTTACGCGCCGAGCGCGTGTCCTCGCTGCCGAAGTTCGAATGTGAAAGCAGCGCCACCTGCGGTTCAAGGCCAAACCGGCGCACGCCTTCTGCCGCCAGCAGCGTAATTTCGGCCAGTTGCTCGGGCTCGGGGTCATAGGACACATAGGTATCAGCAATGAAAATCGGACCGGTCGGCAGGATCATCGCCGACAGCGCCGCAAAGCCGCGCACGCCATCGAGCTTGCCGACCACCTCCGCGACGTGGCGAAGCTGGGTGAGATAGCGGCCGACGGCCCCGCAGATCATGGCGTCGGCATCGCCCCGGCGCAGCAAGAGGCCCGCCAGAACGGTCGAGCCGTTGCGCACCACGCGACGCGCATGCGAGGGCGACACGCCCTTGCGCTCGACGAGCCTGAGATATTCCTCGGCCAGCATCGGTAACCGGGCATCAGTCTCCGGGTCCACGAGATCGAAGTCGCGCTCGGGGCGGATACGCAGTCCCAGATGCGGCAGCATGCGGGTAATCACCTCGCGCTGGCCAACCAGTATCGGCCGCGCCAGCCGATCGGTGATCAGTTGTTGCGCACACTGCAGCACATAAGGGTGCTCGCCTTCGGCAAACACGAGACGCTTGGGCTGATCGGCCGAGGCGCGCCTTGCGGCATCGAAGATCGGCTTCATGACGAAGCCTGACTGGTACACGAAGCCCGTCAGCTTTTCGCGATAGGCATCGAAATCGAGGATCGGCCGGGTGGCGACGCCGCTGTCCATGGCGGCTTTGGCGACAGCCGGCGCGATCTCGGTAATCAGACGCGGATCGAACGGCTTGGGCAGAATGTACTCGGGTCCGAACACGAAGGTGTCGGCGCGGTACGCCGCGAGCACGATGTCGGACGCCTCGCCCTCGGCGATACCGGCCAGCGCCGTCACCGCGGCTTTCTTCATCTCCTCGTTGATGGTCGTGGCGCCGACGTCGAGCGCGCCCCGGAAAATAAATGGAAAGCACAGCACGTTGTTGACCTGGTTGGGGTAGTCCGTGCGGCCGGAGGCGATGATGGCGTCGGGTCGGGCCGCCTTGACCTCCTCGGGCAGGATTTCGGGCGTCGGATTGGCAAGCGCAAAGATGATCGGCTTGGCCGCCATCGACGCCACCATCTCGCGCGAAACGATGCGGCCTGCGGATAGTCCGAGGAACACATCGGCGCCCGCGATCACCTCCGCCAGCGTGCGGTGGTGCGTCTCCTTGGCATAGGGCTCCATGTATGGGTTCATGAGCTCGTTGCGCCCCTTGTACACGACGCCCTTGATGTCGGTAATGGTGATGTTCTGCCGCTTCATCCCCAGGCTGACGAGAAGATTGAGACAGGCCAGCGCCGCGGCACCCGCGCCCGAGGTCACGAGACGCACGGCGCCGATCTCCTTGTCGACCAAACGCAGGCCGTTGAGGATGCCCGCCGCCACGACGATCGCGGTGCCGTGCTGGTCATCGTGGAACACGGGAATGCCCATGCGTGCCTTTAGCCGCTCCTCGATGGCGAAGCACTCCGGCGCCTTGATGTCTTCGAGGTTGATGGCGCCGAACGTCGGCTCGAGCCGCGCCACGGTCTCGACGAACGCATCAACGCCGGGCTCCGCCACCTCGATATCGTAGACGTCGATGCCGGCGAATTTCTTGAACAGGACCGCTTTGCCTTCCATCACCGGCTTAGCGGCGAGCGGCCCGATGTCACCCAGGCCCAGAACCGCCGTCCCATTGGTGATGACACCGACGAGATTACCCCGCGCGGTGAAGCGGGACACCGCACTTGGATCCGCCGCGATGGCCTCGCAGGCATGCGCCACGCCGGGGCTGTAGGCCAGGCCGAGATCGACCTGATTGGCGAGCGGCTTGGTTGCCGCGATCGCAATTTTGCCGCGCGGTTCCGCCTCGTGATAGTCGAGCGCACTTTGCTTGAGCGTCGGGTCGGCGTCGATCGGGGGCTTGGCGCGCATCGTTACCTCTATTCAATGAACCTGCGATGATGCCCGATTTCAGAGTACTTCGCATCAGCCCCGTATCACCATGGACGCTGCCCGGCACGGGCACTAAGCTTTGTCCCACGACGATCGAGGTCGAGCCTCGCAATCTGATGCGATGAGTGGGAGAGAAAGATGACCGAAAGCGCCTATGACAAGGGCCTGAAGCTGCGCTCCGAAGTTTTGGGCAAAGCCCACGTCGAGCGGTCGATGGCCAATGCCGACGATTTCTCCAAGCCGCTTCAGGACCTCGTGACCGAGATTGGCTGGGGCTCGTTTTGGAGCCGGCCCGGCCTGACCCGCAAGGAACGCAGCCTCATCACGCTGGGTATTCTGGCGGCGCTTGGGCGCCCTCATGAGCTCGGCGTGCACGTCAGAGGCGCCGTCAACAACGGTTGCACGCGCGACGAGATTCGAGAGGCGCTGATCCACGTTGGATGTTACGCCGGTTTGCCGGCCACCCTCGATGCCGTCCGCACGGCCAAGAAAACCCTGGACGAGATCGACGTTAAGGTCTGAGATGTGCGACCGGTCCCGGACAGCGAGCTTTTCGTGAACAGCCAGGGTTCCGCTCCGCCCGGATGGATTTGACACGCCTTCGGTTTCGGATCGACGGTATGAACGTCCTTAGAACTCGCAATCGTCGCGTCAGTGCAGGGGCCGCACTGGCGCTGACCGTGGCATTGGGGCTGTCCTGCTCTCCAGCCGCCGGGCAAGACGGCCGGCCTTCGCCCCCGTGGCCGACCGCCGAAAACCCGGCCTATCCGTCGTCGCCTTTCCGCGGCGCCATCGATGGCAACGGCCGGCCCATTCCTTGCCGCTGCCGCTTTGCGGGCCGCGATTTCGCCTTGGGCGATCTCGTGTGCATGAGCACGCACCTTGGCACCGTACTGACGCGATGCGATCTGATCCTCAACACCACGTCCTGGGTACCGACGATAGAGCCCTGCGCATCGAGCGCCTTGCATCGGCGCACCGCTGACTTCGCTTGGCGGGCGACACTGTCCCTCGGGGTCAGCGTCCCTCCAGTCAGCCGCAGCGCAAACAAAGCCGCAGCGCCAATAGCCCGACGCCCGTAGATCGCCAGCGTAAACAGAAACGGCCCCGTCGTTCGACGGAGCCGTTTGAGCGAGACAGCCAGCCTGGAACCGCCAAGCGGGCGATGCTTGCTGCTTACTTTTTCTTCGCAGCCGCCTTTTTCAAGCCCGAGATGCACTTGCTGCGAAACGAACGGCGCTCCTTGCCCTTCAGGCTCTTGGCATCGGCCTGAGCCGAGCACTCGATGCCTTCGGGCGTCGTGGCCGCTGTCTGACCTTTCTTGGCGACAACAGGCGCCTTGGTTGGCGCAGGCGTCTGTTTGGCGGCGGCCGGCGGCGATGTCGCCGGAGCCGGGGTGGTTTGGGCAACAGCGATGCTGGCGCTCAAAGCCAGTGCGGCCGCGGCGGCCATCAGTTTTGCGGTGAAGGTGCTCATCTGTTCCTCTGAAGCTGATGAATGCCGCTCATCGGCACCCAAACGAATCGGCCTAACGTTAACGGAAATTGTTTTTTCCGACTATCCCCAACGGAAAAGCTCAGGTCTCGTTGCGGAACGAAGGGCTCAACAGGACGTTTGTCTTGCCTAAGTCGCCTTGAACGGGTGATGAACAGTAATCTTGGAGAGGCATAACGATGGGCAGCACGAACGATAAAATTAAAGGCATGGCCAACGAAGGCATGGGAAACATCAAGCAGGGCGTCGGTAAAGTCGTCGGCTCTGAGGAGATGGAAGCTGACGGAAAAGCCCAGGAAATCAAGGGTGAAGCCCAGCAGGCTATGGGCAAAGCCAAAGAGAAAATCAAAGATACCGCCAATGATGCGGCAGACGCTATCAACCGCAAGCTGTGATCTTTTCGACCTTCGAGATTGACGATTAAGCTGCCTCCGGCCCGCAATTTTCAAGTGGCTAAGCCGCCGCTTGAGGGTTGTGGCCGGAGGCTCCATATTGACTGCATGACTGATGTCGAAAATCCTGCGCCGTCCAACAAATCGGCAAAGAAGGCGCGTGCCTCACGTGCTCGGAGCGGCAAGCCGCTTCCGGCTCCGGCCGACACATCCGTCGGCACGCCGGTTACCCGCGGCTTCGTAAGACAGCAGTCGCGTCGCATTCGTAACGGCGAGGTCGCTGCTCCTCCAGATAAGGCAGTGCCTGGGGCCTCAACCGGGTTCGCCGAGGCGCCCCAAACGGCGTTTGCTGCGACCGGACCGTTGACCGAGACTTCGAGGATTATTGAACGCGCGGCGAAGTTGCCGGCCTTACGCTCGATCGCGCCTCGTCCGGAGGATTTCTCCCCCTCCGCTGGGTTGAACGCCTTGTTGGCCCGACCCGATGAACGATCCGATAGTGCCCGGGCGCTGATTGCCCGCCAGCCGATGATCGCCAACCACCCACTGGTCGCCGGCACAGCAACGTCCTACGTCCCGCATCGTCCGCTCCGCCCGGAGAAATCCGAGGGCGGCATCACTCTGCGTATTGTCTCGGATTACGAGCCCAAGGGCGATCAGCCCCACGCCATTCGCGAGCTGGTGGCCAGCGTCAATGATCGCGAGCGGGACCAGGTGCTGCTTGGCGTCACCGGATCTGGCAAGACCTTTACCATGGCCCACGTGATCGAGCAGACGCAGCGGCCGGCTTTGATCCTGGCGCCCAACAAAACCCTGGCGGCGCAGCTCTACGGTGAATTCAAGAGCTTCTTTCCCGACAACGCCGTCGAGTATTTCGTCTCCTACTACGATTATTACCAGCCCGAAGCCTACGTGCCGCGCACCGACACCTACATCGAGAAAGAATCTTCGATCAACGAGCAGATCGACCGCATGCGCCATGCGGCAACCCGGTCCCTGCTGGAGCGTGACGATGTCATCATCGTCGCCTCGGTCTCCTGCATCTACGGTATCGGCTCGGTCGAGACCTATACCGCCATGACCTTCACCGTGAAGCTCGGGGACCAGCTCTCCCGCGACCAGCTTCTGGCCGATCTGGTGGCCTTGCATTACCGCCGCAACGACGGCAACTTCCACCGCGGCACGTTCCGCGCCCGCGGCGATACGGTGGAGTTGTTCCCGGCGCATTTGGAAGATCGTGCCTGGCGCTTCTCGTTGTTCGGCGACGAGATCGAAAGCATCGTCGAGTTCGATCCCCTCACGGGGCACAAGACCGACGAGCTGAAATTGGTGAAAATCTACGCCAACTCGCATTACGTGACGCCGAAGCCCACGCTGCAGCAGGCTATGAAAGCCATCAAGTCCGAATTGAAACAGCGGCTCGACGAGCTGCACGCCAATGGCAAGCTGCTCGAAGCCCAGCGGCTCGAGCAGCGCACGCTGTTTGACATGGAGATGATGGAGGCCACCGGCTCGTGCGCGGGCATCGAGAACTATTCCCGCTACCTCACCGGACGCCAACCCGGCGAGCCGCCGCCGACGCTGTTCGAGTATCTGCCGGACAACGCGCTGGTGTTCTGCGACGAAAGCCACGTCACGGTGCCGCAGATCGGGGGCATGTTCCGGGGCGACTACCGGCGCAAGGCGACGCTGGCCGAATACGGCTTCCGCCTCCCCTCCTGCCTCGATAACCGGCCCCTGCGTTTCGAGGAATGGAATGCCATGCGGCCGCAATCGGTGCATGTC
>JBKJYG010000467.1:0-3739 GCA_046715905.1 Hyphomicrobiaceae bacterium
CGCCCGAGCAGATCGCCCGCCTCAAGCGCCTGATCGTGCGCGGATAGGGGAGGGCGGCGGATGAATGATTCGGTGCTTTATGCGTTGAGCGGGGAGGGGGTGGCGACCTTGACGCTGAACCGCCCGACCGCGCGCAACGCGGTGAATGTCGCGCTGTGCGAGGCGTTGCTGGGCGGTGCGCGGCGTGCCCTGGCCGAATCGGCGCGGCTGGTGCTGGTGCGTGCCGCGGGCCCGGTGTTTTCCGCCGGCGCCGACCTCAAGGAGCGCCAGGGCATGGGCGAGGATTCGATTCGCGCCCGCCGGCTGAAGGGTTTTGCCGCTTATGACGCGCTGGAACGGCTGCCAATGCCGGTGATCGCCGTCGTCGAGGGGCCGGCGATCGGCGCGGGGGTCGAGATCGCCGCCGCCTGCGACTTCGTCGTGGCCACCCCGGCGGCCAGTTTCCGCACGCCGGAGGCGATCTGGGGCTCGGTCGGCGCGACCCAGCGGCTGCCGCGGGTGATCGGCAAGCGGCTGGCGAAGGATCTGATGTTCACCGGGCGGACGCTCGCCGCCGAGGCGGCGCGCGAGGCCGGGCTGGTGGCGCGCGTGGTGCCGGCGGAGACGCTGGAGGCGGCGCTGGTCGAGATCGTCGCGACCATCTTGCTGGCACCGCCGGGGGCGCTGCGCCTGGCCAAGCGCTGTATCGACGAGGGACTGGAACGCGACCCGCGCGGCGCCCTGGCGACCGAGAGCCTGGCCATCGAGGAGAGTCTGGAAGCGGCGGAGTGGCGGGCGCGGATGGAGGGGTTTGGGCGATAGGGCGAGCCGTATCGCCCTGGTCACCCAGAACCCTCGATCGTCGGCGCCCGCCGAGGCTCGCGCCGCTCCCCCTGGTTTTTCCAGCAGGTCCAACCCTGAGTTGCCAACCCTGGGGCCGGGCGAGCCGCATGTGCGCCCGCCCGGCGGAGAATCAGAAGGTCGTTTCCTGGGTGTCGGTGACCGCTTGGTCCGTCAAGCCAAAGATATGCGCGATGGAGAACGCATAACTATAGGAAATCACAACACGAACGGTGCGGGATTCAACCACGGCCGTGTTGCCACTCGGGGTAGTACGCTTGCAGCCGACCTGGCTCACGTTCAGTTTGCTGGGGTCAAGCCCGGGCGTGCGTGCGTTGGTAACGACAACCGGCTGGTAGGCATTAACGCCGCAGTAGTTGAAGCCAGGCCCTCCATCACGGGCCACCGCGACGACCGCCGCGCGCATGGTCTCGGCGGTATATTCGCGCAACGCCTCCATCGTATACCAGTAATGCGACAGATCCATCGCCCCGAGCAGGAGCGAGAACAGCAGCGAGGCGATGGCGGCGAACTCCAACGCCGCCGCCCCGCGGCGATCGCCGAGGCGGCGGCGCGCGGCGCGACGCCGCGGGCTAGTAGAGACGGACTTGGACATGTCCCCTCACCGGTGAAAGGTTGGGCAGGACGGCCTCGCTGAGCGCGGACACGTAGCGGAATTGCCGATCCACCGTGATCGAGACGATGGCCGGCTGCGAGCAAACGGAGGTGTCGCTGAAATCACACCCGCCCGTGGTGCCATTGGTGCAGAGGCACGACTGGATATTCACCTTGATGTCGAGTTCGGACGTGGGAATGCCTGCCAGGTTGGTCAGCACCATGGTCCGCACCGCGTTGGTGTTGCGCGGGTTGGAGAACGCCGCCTGGGCGCCGGCGCGGGCCGCGGATTCCAGCCGCATGCTCTGCTGGAAGGCATTCCCGAGGTCGAACGCGCCCAGCATGATGAGCAGCAGGAGCGGCAGGATCACCGCGAATTCGACGGCGGAAACACCGCGGCGTTCGCGCAGGCGGCGGAGCGCGACGCGCCCCGCATGCCACCGCGCCGCGACCGGATGGGTCGAGGGCATCACCTACTCCGCGAGCCGGACGATTTGGACGCGCGGGGTCTTCACCCCGTTCGCCTCGCACGCATCGACGCTCATGAAGCCCGTGCCATTCATTTGCACCGTCTCGCCGATCACCACGCTGCACGCCATGGCGGTTTCACTGTTTCCATTGAATCGCACGTCGCTGGTCGCCGCCACAATGGCGCCGACCACGAAACTATCGCTGCCGCCATTGATCTGCACTTCAATGCCGCCGCCGTTGGCGCCTCGCTCATCGCGGTAGATGGCGATCCCGACGACCGCCTGGCGGGTGAGCGCGGCCGGTAGCGGGGCGGGGGGCACGCCAGGCGTGAGCGCGCTGGAAAGATGGAACACGCCTCCGGTTTGAACGACCTGGCCGGCGGCACCCCCGGGACCAGTAAAAATAAAGGTGCATCCCGTGCAGTTCAAAGTGCCATTGTTCAGTTGGATGCCGGCGTTCCAGAAGACGTAGGTCCGGTTCGGGGGCAGAGTCAGGGTGACATTATTGCCAAGGCTAAGGTTCGTGTTGGTGTTGGGGCCGTACAAGACAGTGATGCCAGTCAGTGCGGTGACTGCGCTGGCGAAAGTATTGGCATTGGCTTGGTTGCTTGCACTCGAATTCGTAACCGTTATAGTGCTAGCAGTGTTGCCGCTGACACTGCCGTTGGTCTTCCCGTTGGTGAAGGCCACGATGGCCGCCTGAAATTCCGCATACGGATTGACCAGGATCCCGGCGTTGGTTTTTCCCGCCCCGCCCGTCACGCCCGCGATACCGATGCACGATTGGGCGCATCGCGCATTCGAGCTGATTCCGAGCGCCTCTACCGTGGAGGCGAAATTATTTCCGACTCGTACGCCGCCCGAGCTGCTGGAGTTCGAATGCAGCACGCAGTGCGGCGCTGTCAGGTCGGCGGTCCCGAGCAGATCCAACGCGATGTCGGAGGTTTTCGTTGCTAGAACGCAGGCCGGCACCATATCAACCGTGAGGGCCACCGCGCGGGCGCGCACCGCCACTTGGTCCTGGCCGAGCATCATGCCGGCGATGAAGGTCGGCTGGCGCTGTTCGACGATCACCTCGACCGCGCCCGGACTATTGGCGTTGAGCAATTGCTGAGCAGTGGGGTTGGCCGGTAGCACGGGCGGCACATTGACCGTGACGGTGGTCCGCGGCCCGCCATTGGTGAACCCGTTGAGCACGGTCGCGGCCTGGGCCGAGGCGCGGGCGGTGTTCTGCTTCGTCGCGGTGGGCAGGGTCGAGGCCGCGGTGAAATAGGCCGTGGCGCCGGCGAGGGCACCCATATCGGCCGCGCTGCGCGCGTTGCGATGGGTGTAGTACCAATTGCCACCCTCGGTTGCCAGGGCGGCGAAGCCGAACAGGGTCAGGGCCGAGGCGGCGAACATCATGGCAGTCGCGCCACGCTTCTCCCGCAGAGTGGCGCGGAGCGAGCGCCGGTGCGGGGCGCGGTTGGGTGGCCTGGGCAGGGATGCAGGCGACATGGTGGATGGATCTCCTGGTCGAGACGCGCTGGCTATGTATGGTTGATTGCGATCACGGATTCAACGGTCCCATCAGCCCTAACCTTAGATACGTCTTGCGTTTGTCGCAACTTATTGGTTTCACCTTACGAAAAGTTAATGTATCTTGTTCCTGCAACATGATACAGAAGGTTGTGGCAGGGGGGAACGACAAACCGACCGGTGCAGCACCACCGGACGTTGTATCCCCCCCTGGTTTCCATCGGCCAAGCGAGCGGACGCTGGGAACCGATTTTCATGCTCGCGACAACGCTCCAAAACGGGACACCCCTTCCAATGATCGAACGCTTCCGCATTGC
>JBKJYG010000468.1:0-3828 GCA_046715905.1 Hyphomicrobiaceae bacterium
GACATGACCCGTTTGGGGTTCGACTACCGCTCGGTCGGGCGACCATGATCTCGGAAGCACATAAAATAAGCGATAGGATTTATTGCCTGATTTATTGTCGGCAGAATGATGCAAAACTAGGCAGCCGCTTTTTGCGCGCGCTCGATCGAAGCCCGATTGCTCCAGCGACTTCGCCGAAATGATCCATACCTCACAGCGCGTTAGCATCTACCTTCGAGCCTCTCCCGGCTTTGGCACAAGCCTTGCCTTTAGGTTAATGCGTATTCAGTCTTTTCGTCGGGAGGTCAGTCGAATGACGTTTTCAAGGCGTGCTCTGCTTGGGGGCGGAGCGCTTATTACGGCGCTGCTCGCCGGTCTGCCGGCCGTGTCGGCTCAGGAGACCATTAAAATCGGTATTCTGCATTCTCTGTCCGGAACGATGGCCATCAGCGAGACGACGCTGAAAGACGTCATGCTGATGCTCATCGAGGAGCAGAATAAGAAGGGCGGCGTGCTCGGCAAGAAGCTGGAGGCCGTCGTCGTCGATCCCGCGTCCAATTGGCCGCTGTTTGCGGAAAAAGCACGCGAGCTCATCAACCAGCAGAAGGTGGCCGCGGTATTCGGCTGCTGGACCTCGGTGTCGCGGAAATCGGTGCTACCGGTGTTCAAGGAGCTGAACAATATTCTCTTCTATCCGGTCCAGTACGAGGGTGAAGAATCTGAGCGCAACGTGTTCTACACGGGTGCTGCTCCCAATCAGCAGGCCATTCCCGCGGTCGATTACTTGATGTCCAAGGATGGCGGCGAGGTGAAGCGTTGGGTGCTGGCTGGAACAGACTACGTCTATCCCCGCACGACGAACAAGATTCTCGAAGCCTATCTGCTGTCGAAGGGTGTCGCCAAAGACGACATCATGATCAACTACACGCCCTTTGGTCACTCCGACTGGCAGACCATCGTATCCGATATCGTCAAGTTCGGCAGCGGCGGCAAGAAGACGGGTGTGGTCTCGACCATCAACGGCGACGCTAACGTGCCGTTTTACAAGGAGCTTGCCAACAAGGGCGTGAAGGCCACCGATATCCCGGTCGTTGCCTTCTCCGTTGGCGAGGAAGAGCTGGCCGGCGTCGATACCAAGAACCTCATCGGCCACCTCGCGGCCTGGAATTACTTCCAGTCAGTCAAGAGCCCTGGCAATGACGAGTTCATCAGCAAGTGGAAGGCCTTCACTAAGAACCCCAAGCGGGTCACCAATGATCCGATGGAAGCTCATGTGATCGGCTTCGCTATGTGGGTCAAGGCGGTGGAGAAGGCCGGCACCGTGGCCCCCGACAAGGTTATCGACGCGATCGTCGGCGTTGAGGTGCCAAATCTGACGGGTGGCACGTCGAAGATGCTAGCCAATCATCACATTACCAAACCTGTGTTTATCGGCGAAATCCGCGCCGATGGCCAGTTCGACACCGTCTGGCAGACAAAAGGCCTGGTGCCGGGAGATGCTTGGTCCAAGCATCTCGACGGTTCGAAAGATTTGGTCGCCGACTGGGTCGACAAGAAGTGCGGCAACTGGAATACCAAGTCGAATAGCTGCGGTGGCGCCAAAAGCAATTGAGCGCTGAGTGTTTTAGGCGCCGCGCGGCTTGGCTGCGCGGCGTTTGTCGTTGCCATGCTCGCTTTGGATCTGTAAGTGCGCGACCCAGCACTGGAGCGATGATGCGCGGCCTCACCCGTCTCTGTCAGGTCTGGCTGATTTCGATGCTGCTGCTCGCTCAGCCGCTGACGACAGTGCTGGCGCAATCGCTGGACCAGGCCCTGACACGGTTCGCCGCCGATAGTTTTACCGAAACCGCCCTTGCCATCGATGAGATCGCGGCGTCGCAAGCTCTCAATGCCATCCCCGTTCTGGAGGCGCTCGCTGATCGACGCCTGCTGATCGAACCCGCCTCCAAGCTCGTCCTCTACAAAGATGCAGCGGGCAAAGGTTACGACGCTCGAACGGGCCAACCGTTGGCCACGCTGCCCGCCGATTTGCAGTTGGTTCGGATCAACAATCGGCTGCGCGGCGTGATCGAAACCGCGCTTGGCACCTTGACGCTGATCGCGGCCAACCCTGGCCGCCGCATCCAGGCCGCGGACACCATTTTCAAGTCCCGCGATGGAAAGCAGTTGCCGGCCCTCGACCGGGCTCTGGCCAAGGAGCAGGATCCCCGCGTCCGGCTTGCCTTTGAGCGGGCCCGCGCCGCCGTGGTTCTAACAAGTGAGGACAAGGCCAGGACAAGTACGGGCGATCGCCTGGCGGCCGTCGTGCGCCTGGGCAGAGTGGCCGATCCCGAAAGCCTGGGCATTCTGCGCGCGCTATCGGTCGAGGCAACCGACGCTGAGCTCAAGACGGCCGTGGATCAAGCCATCCTTCGCATCGAGAAGCACCAGCAGGCGTTGGCGGTGGCGCAGAACATCTGGTACGGCATTTCGCTCGGATCGGTCCTCCTGCTGGCGGCGATCGGCCTTGCCATCACCTTCGGCGTCATGGGTGTCATCAACATGGCCCACGGCGAGATGGTAATGCTGGGCGCCTATACGACCTTCGTCGTGCAAGAGGGGTTTCGAGCCTGGGCGCCGGGTTTCTTCGATTGGTCGCTGGCGCTGGCCATACCGCTTGCTTTCCTTGTGACCGCGCTCGTCGGCATCGCCATCGAGCGCGGCATCATCAGCCATCTTTACGGGCGCCCTCTCGAAACACTGCTTGCCACGTGGGGCGTCAGCCTCATCCTCCAGCAAGCGGTGCGAACGGCGTTCGGGCCATCCAATCGAGAGGTTGGCGCGCCCGCATTCATGTCCGGCGCTTTCGATCTGTTCGGAATGAGCGTCACCTATGGCCGTCTGTGGATCGTCGTATTTACGCTGCTGGTGTTCGGCCTGCTGTTAGTGCTTCTGAAGGCAACCCCGCTCGGTCTGCAGATGCGCGCTGTCACACAGAACCGCCGGATGGCGTCGTCGATGGGCATTCGCGTCGGACGGATCGACGCCATGACGTTTGCTCTTGGATCCGGGATTGCCGGCATCGCCGGCGTGGCGCTCTCCCAGATCGACAACGTGTCGCCGAACCTGGGGCAATCCTACATTATCGACAGCTTCATGGTGGTGGTGTTCGGGGGCGTCGGCAATTTGTGGGGCACCTTCGTTTCCGCCTTCTTCCTCGGCATCGTGAACAAATTCCTCGAGCCATTCGCTGGCGCCGTACTCGGCAAAATCGCCATTCTGGTGCTGCTGATCCTGTTCATCCAAAAGCGCCCGCGAGGCTTGTTTGCCCTCAAGGGCCGCGCGGTCGAGGCATGATTCTGTCGCTGATCCAGACCAGTCTCGACCGTCGCTCCGCGGTCTTCCTGGCCGTGCTGGGCTTGGTTGCGATCGCCGTGCCTGCGCTCAATTTACTGACACCCCCGGGTTCCCTGCTGCACGTCCCCACATACGTGGTCGCGCTGCTTGGAAAATACGTCTGCTTTGCCGTCCTCGCCGTCGCTCTCGACCTCGTTTGGGGGTACTGCGGCATCCTTTCGCTCGGACACGGCGCCTTCTTCGCACTCGGCGGCTATGCCATGGGCATGTACCTGATGCGCCAGATCGGCCCGCGCGGGGTCTACGCGCATCCCGTGCTTCCCGATTTCATGGTGTTCCTCAACTGGACGGAGTTGCCTTGGTATTGGTGGGGCTTTGGCTCATTCCCCTTCGCCCTGCTCATGGTTGTCGCCGTCCCCGGCCTGCTCGCCTTCATCTTCGGCTGGCTGGCCTTCCGCTCGCGCGTGACCGGCGTCTATCTCTCGATCATCACCCAGGCCATGACCTATGCGC
>JBKJYG010000469.1:0-7420 GCA_046715905.1 Hyphomicrobiaceae bacterium
AGCATCCGCCCGGGTGTCGCGATCAGCACATCGACGCCGCGATCGAGTTTCTTAACCTGGTCGTCCATTGAAACACCGCCGATCAGCAGCGCGACGGTCATCTTGTGGTGCTGGCCATATTTCTCAAAACTCAACGCGCATTGTGCGGCGAGCTCGCGGGTGGGTGCCAGGATCAAAGACCGCGGCATCCGGGCCCGGGCGCGGCCCGTTTCAAGCCGCGTGATCATCGGCAATACGAATGAAGCGGTCTTCCCCGTGCCGGTCTGAGCGATTCCAAGAACGTCGCGGCCCGTAACGGCAACCGGGATGGCCTCGAGCTGGATCGGAGTGGGGATCGTGTAGCCAGACGATTCGATCGCCGCGAGGACTTTGGCGCTGAGACCAAGCTCAGCGAAGGTGGTTGATGGCAAAAAAACGATCTCCGTAACTGCATTTGACGCCTCCCGGGACCCGCGAAAGCGGCACAGAGGCGGCACAACAGAGCGCAGGGGAGTTGTGAGACATCCAGCTGCCCGATGTGCTTGGGCAACGATACATATGCGCGACGACGCTAAAGTCGGGACCGTCGCGACGTCGGGCCGAGCGCGTCAAGACGAGGGAAAGAGCCAAACTGTCCCTTTTGCCCGGCCGCTGTTATCTGCCACAACTTATGCAATGTCACAAGTGCTAACTCGTGCCGTGCTGTCATAGCGCTGCGACCGGGCCGGGGTGTTCCGGAGCCGGCGAACATACGCAAGCTGCACGCCTGAGGCGGAGGAGCGTCACCGGAAAACGTGAAGTGTCATAGTTCGTAATTCCATTCGCGACCTTCGGTATCCAGCACGCTGTTGCCGTCAAGGTCGAAGTACTGGGGGCCGACCGGCACCTTCCCATGACCATCGGGGATGTCGAGCACGTAGGCCGGCAATGCCAAGCCGCTCAACCGGCCGCGCAACTGGCGCATGAGCGCCTGGCCCTCAGCGACGGTGGTGCGAAAATGCGCCGTGCCCGGCGCCAAATCGGCTTGATGAAGGTAATAGGGCCGGATGCCGAGCGTCACGAAACGTCGAAACAACGTCTCGAGAGTTGCTGCAGTGTCATTGATTCCCCGCAGCAACACCGTCTGGCTTACCAGCTCCAATCGCGCGGCTTTCAGCATACCGATCGCATGCTCGGCGTCCACCGTGAGTTCGCGGGGGTGATTGGCATGAAGGCCGACGTACACGATCGGCTGTCCGGCGCATGCGGCGTTGGCTCCGACACGACCAGGCTGAAGCGCTTCGACGAGCTCTGGCGTGACGCGGCCGGGCGCGACCACCGGCACGCGCGTGTGCCAGCGCAGCACCTGTACGTGGGGGATGTCGGCGAGACGTTGCGTCACGTGCCTAATCCGCCGTGGCGAAAGCATCAGCGGGTCACCGCCGGTAAGGATCACTTCGAAGATGCGCTCATGCTGGCGGATGTAGTCGATGGCCGCGCTCAGCGCGTCGCCCGTCAGGGCGGGACCGCCGGGCCCGACCATCTCACGGCGAAAGCAGAACCGGCAGTAGACCGGGCACGCGTGCGTCAGCTTGAGGAGAACCCGATCGGGGTAGCGATGCACGACGCCCGGCACCGCTTCATGAACGGCGTCGCCAATGGGATCTGCGCGCTCGGCCGGATGCGAGGAACGCTCGCGCGCATCGGGCACGAACTGGCGACGGATCGGATCGTTGGGGCTGCCATGCTCGATCAGGCGCACCATGTCGGGCGTTATCGCGATGGCGTAGCGGGCCGCAACAGGCTCCAGGTTGTGCGTGGCGGCGCGGTCAATGAGGCCGGCTTCAACAAGGTCGTCCAACGTCTTGAGAGACCGGTCGGAAACGCTTTGGGATGGGTTGCCGGCATTGGCTGGGGACGGGGGCATGGGACACGCCTATCCGGGTCCAGAGCGACTGACAAGCCGAACCACACGTGGCATCGGCCACAAGAATCGAATACCCGATGAACTCGTCGAGGGTGCACGGGGGTCGTATCGATGGCGCAGTTTCTGGCGGTCGCCAACAGAAAGGGGGGCGTCGGCAAGTCGACGATCGCGGTCATGCTGGCCCACGCCGCTGCGGCTTGGGCGGGACGGCGCTGTCTCGTCATGGACCTGGATACGCAATGTAACGCGTCCCTGATGCTGGTCGGGGGAGAGGGCTGGGACAAAGCCCGCAGGGGTGGCCGCACGATTGCCGATTATTTTTTCGATCGGTTCGACAAGGTTGCCGAGGATGAATCCGAATACGTGCTGGAGGCCATCGGGGACGTAGCCCACCCCAAGACGGCGCGCGGCTGTGTCAGCCTGCTGCCGGGCTCGTTGCTGCTGGAGGATATCCAGGGTGAACTCTACCTGCGGCAGGCGAAATCAGGGCACGACCCCGACGGGGTGGCCAACCAGGTGCGCGGCCGCATGCGGCGCCTCATGAAGCACTTTGGTATGGATTATGATCTCGTCATCCTGGATTGTCCGCCTGGACTGTCCTTCGCGGCGCTGGCAGCGGTCGACCTCGCCGACCGCGTCATCGTGCCCTTCCGTCCCGACTACGTTTCCCAATTTGCGCTTGACCGGGTAGCGTTGCTCATCGAGAGGGTGGAATCGGGGGATGAGCTTGCCGACATCCCGATGGCGGAGCGCCGGTATGCTTGCCTGCCGAATTATTTGCGAGGTGATGGTCGCGAGCGCATGCTTCTGGATCAGATCGCGCTCGACCATCCTTTGTTGAAATCGCGGGTGCCTTTGCTCGACAGCGTGGCTCGAGCCTTTGACTGGGAGGAAAGGTCTAAACCGATGGCGAAGAAGTATGGGGATGCGCTGCCGCACCTCAAGGCGCTTTCCGATGAGATCTACGGCAGGGTCATGCCGCTCATGGCCTTGTCGGCCTGATCCAATGACGCGGGCGACGAAGCCACTGTCGGGCGCGGCCAAGGATCGCTACTTCAGACGCCTTTTGGCGCGCGAGGCCGACTTGCCGGAAGACGTGGAACAACGCGTGAGAGAGCGGCTGCGGGATGAGACGTCTCAAGTTCGGATCCGCACCGAGGTTGTCGCGGCGCGGTTGGCCGTGCCCCGGACCCGATCCGCGGCCAGCTCGGATGCGCCGGCGTCCGAAACTCTCCTAGTCCGCCAGGCCGGCGAAACACCGTGCGAGGCGCGGGCCTTCGATCCGTTTACGCCAAATGTCATACTGGTATTGCGCACTCAAGGTCTGCAACCGGCCTTCGCCGCCCTGCAATCACTGACTTTGGATCAGCTTCGCATTCTGGCACGTGAGCAGCAGTTGGGCATTGATGAGACGGTTTCAAACAAAGATGCCGTATGCAATGCCGTTCTGGAAGCTGCTGAGCGGCGCATCGCCAATCGACGCGCCGCATTTCGCTAAGCCGTGTAAAATTCGATTTACTCAACGATTGAGCCAAACCGCCGGCTGAGCTCACGCTCCATATCGTCGGTCAGCGCGCCGCCTCGGGCCGCGATAAACCTTGCGATGTCGCGCTCATTCGAGCGATGCCGTGCCATCGTCAGAGCAGCCATCAGGCGAGTGAGGACGCTGGGTCGGAACGCGTCTTGATGTTTGGCTTCGAAACCGTCGGCGTGACTGTCGAGCACGAACGTATTTGCCATGGTAGAATTCCTTCTGGTCCTTCATGGAACCCACCTCGGTCGTCCTCCCAGACGCAAGTTGATTTAGCCATTCCGGTGCCCGTCAACAACCACAGTAAACGATGGTCACCCATGCTTCAGCCGCATGGGGACATTAGACTTTTGTAAAGCTTCGCACGCTGCGCTCGCCAACCTTGGGCGCGGTGATCTATAGGTGCCCGATGGGCAATGAGTGCGGGCTTCGACGACCGCGCGCCAACAACGAGAACCTGAGATCATGAGCGACGATCAGAGGCTTGCCGGGCGGGTCGCCCTCATCACGGGGGCATCCCGCGGCATCGGTCGCGCCGTTGCGCTGGCCTATGCGCGCGCGGGCGCTCAGGTGGTGCTGCTCGCCCGAACCGTGGGCGCGCTTGAGGAGGTGGATGACGAGATCCGATCGGCCGGGCGTGCGGCAACTTTGCTGCCGCTTGATCTCAAGAGCTTCGATAAACTCGACGCCTTGGGTCCAACCATCCTTCAGCGCTGGGGGCAGCTCGATATCTTCGTCGCCAACGGCGGCATCTTGGGACCGTTGTCGCCTCTCGGGCATATCACGTCAGAGGCCTGGCAGGACGTCATCGACATCAACTTGACCGCCAACTGGCATCTCGTTCGCACGCTCGACCCGCTGCTCCGCCGTTCGGCGGCCGGGCGTGCGATCTTTGTCTCGTCGGGCGCCGCTGCCGCGCGCAACGCTTATTGGGGGCCGTACGCTGTCTCCAAGGCTGGGCTCGAAGCTTTGGCAAAGACCTGGGCGCATGAGCTTGCGGCAACGCCCGTCTGCGTCAACATCATCAACCCGGGGCCCATCCGGACCTCCATGCGGGCCAAAGCCTATCCGGGCGAAAAGCCCGAAACGCTGCAAACCCCCGAAGACATTGCGCCGCTGTTTGTGAAGCTCGCCGATGCTACATGGACCGGGACGGGCCGGGTTCATGATTTCCGCACCGGCGACGTGCGCTGAGGGTTGAGAGGCCGCCGCGGCGTTTAATCCAGATGCAGCTTCATGCCGTCATAGGCGGGCTCGACATTCGGGGGGAGGTCGCGTTTCAGGGTCGCGTAATCCAAATCGATATGCAGGTGGGTCAGGATCGCCCGTCGCGGCTTCAATCGTTCGATCCAGGCCAGTGCCTGATTGACACTGAAGTGCGCGGGGTGGGGCACATAGCGCAACGCGTCGACGATCCAAACGTCGAGATCCTGCAGAAGCTCGGCGGAAGCATCCGAGAGCCCGCTGACGTCCGGCGAGTAGGCCAAGGCTCCGAAGCGGAAGCCCAGCGAGGGCATGCCGCCGTGGTCCTGCTCGATCGGAGTGGCGGTGACCGGCCCGGCCGCTCCGTTGATCATCACGGGTGCGGGCGGCCGAATGTCATGCACGTTGAGAATGGGCGCATAATTCGAATGGGCGGGCTGGCGGAAACAGTACTCGAAGCGGCCCGTCAGCGAGGCGCGCGTGGGGGCATCGCAGTAGATATCGACGCGCCGTTTCTTATTGAACGCCAGCATACGGAGATCATCGATGCCGTGCGTGTGATCGGCGTGATCGTGCGTGAAGAGGACGCCGTCAACAGATCCGACCTGGGCATCGAGCAGCTGATCGCGAAGGTCGGGCGGCGTATCGATGAGCACGGTCGTGCGGCCGCGGCCTCCGATGCGTTCGACGAGAGCCGCGCAGCGCCGTCGCCGGTTGCGAGGCTGAGCCGGATCGCAGGCGCCCCAGTGACCGCCAATCCGTGGCACGCCGCCGGAAGAGCCTGTGCCGAGCAGCGTAATCGTGTGGCTCATGCGGCGACTTTGCCCGCGCCGGGTCGCGGCACCTTCGAATAGAGGCGAAAAAAATTCTCGGTTGTCGCTTGGGCCATTTCGGATGTGGTGACGCCCTTAATGGTGGCAAGCGCCGCATTCGTATTCACGACGAAAGCTGGTTCATTGCGTCGGCCTCGGTGCGGCTCGGGCGCCAGGAATGGTGCATCCGTTTCGACCAGCAGGCGATCGAGCGGCACGTCGGCTGCAATGGCGCGGAGGCCATCGGAATTCTTGAACGTGATCACGCCCGAGAACGAGACGTAGAGGCCCAGACGAAGGGCGCGCGTGGCCAGATCAGAGCCACCCGTAAAGCAGTGCAGGACGGCCCTGAAAGCACCCTTGGCCATTTCCTGTTCCAGAAGCGAAGCCATGTCTGCATCGGCTTCGCGAGCATGAATTTCAAGCGGTAGACCGGTCTGCCGTGCGGCTTCGATATGCCGTCGCAGACCCTCGGCCTGCGCCGGCCGTGGCGACCTCGTATAATGGTAATCCAAACCCGCTTCGCCGATAGCAACACATTTTGGATGCTGCGAAAGGCGCACGATGTCTGTCACCGGCACATGCAACTCCTCGTGCGCCTGATGCGGATGCGTGCCGACGCTGAAATAGACGCTGGGATGTGCCTCAGCGATGCTGCGGTATGTGTCATAGCGATCGATGCGCGTGGAGATCGTGACGAGTACGCCCACGCCCGCCGCCGTCGCCCGTTCGATGATCTCGCTGCGGGTCTCAGCGAATTCAGGAAAATCGAGGTGGCAATGGTGATCAACAAGCATCACGTGCGCGGCTCCTTGCCGGCCTTCGGCGATCGGGACGCCTGCGCGCCCGTCGCTTCGCCCGCCGTTTCCGCAACATAACGCGGGAATACGCCCTCCGGTGGCGGCAGCACCGTGCCGGCGGCAAGCCGGTGCGCCGGTCCGACTGATGTGAAGCTGCGTCGATCGCGGGGCTGCGCCAGCAGGTCCAGCAGCTTGGCGCTCGATCCGGGCATGACGGGCTGAACCAGCAGCGCCACTTGCCGCACGATCTCGGCTGCTACATACAAGATCGTCTCCATGCGCTTAAAATCGGTCTTGCGCTTGGCCCAAGGCTCCTCTGCCGCGAAGTACCGGTTCGCGTTTGCAACCACCATGAAGACCGTGTCCAGGTATCGATTGATGGCCTGCCGTTCGATGGCCGCCTGCGTCTTGCCGAGCATGCCGTCGGCAGCCGCCAGCAGATCTTGGTCGGCCTGCGTGAAAGGTCCGGGCACGGGAACCGCGCCATCACAATTCTTGGCGATCATCGATAGCGAGCGCTGCGCCAGATTGCCGAGATCGTTTGCCAGATCGGCATTGATCCGATTGACGATGGCCTCTTCAGTGTAGTTGCCATCGTGGCCGAACGGCACCTCGCGCATTGCGAAATAGCGCATCTGGTCGACGCCGAACGTGCGTGCCATGACGAAGGGATCGACGACGTTGCCGACCGATTTCGACATCTTCTCGCCGCGCGACAGCAAAAGTCCATGCGTGTAGACACGGCGCGGTGGCGGCACTCCGGCCGACATCAGGAACGCTGGCCAGTAGACGGCATGAAAGCGCACAATGTCCTTGCCCACCACATGCACATCGGCCGGCCAGAAGCTCCACTTCGGCGCGTGTGCGTCGGGAAAGCCCGCAGCCGTGATGTAGTTCGTTAGGGCGTCAATCCACACGTACATGACGTGGGACGGGTCTCCTGGTACGGGCACCCCCCAATCGAGCGTAGCGCGGCTGATCGAGAGATCCTCAAGGCCGCTGCGCACGAAACTCACAACCTCGTTGCGCCGCTCGGGCGGCAAAATGAAGTCCGGATTGGTCTCGTAGTGGGCCAATAAGCGATCTTGGAACTGCGAGAGGCGGAAGCGGTAAGTCTTTTCTTCTGTCCACTCCACCGGTGAACCGAGTGGCTCCCGTCGCACCCCGTCGGGGCCCACAGTCGTTTCTG
>JBKJYG010000470.1:0-3221 GCA_046715905.1 Hyphomicrobiaceae bacterium
TTACGTGGCCAAACCGGTGGCGGAAGGGTCGAGCGTGGGCGTTGTGATCGTGCGTGAAGGTGCTAATCGGCCGCCTGAGGCCATCCGCCAGATCCCAACCACGCGCGACAATCAAATTATGATTGAACGCTTTATTCCCGGCCGCGAGCTGACCTGCGGGGTCATCGGTGAGCGGGTGACGCGGATCATCGACATCGTTGCAGCTCAGCATCTCACTTTCTACGACTACGAGGCGAAGTACGCGCCGGGCGGATCGAAGCACATTCTGCCTGCCCTCATTCCCGATGCGGTGACCCGCGCGGTCCAACATCACACGCTACAGTCGCACAACGCCTTGGGTTGCCGAGGCGTCTCACGCTCCGACTTCCGCTGGGACGAGGCGAGAGATGATTTGATCTTTCTCGAGATCAACACTCAGCCTGGCATGACGCCCACGTCGCTGGTTCCGGAACTGGCCGAGGATGCCGGCCTGACGTATGCGCAACTTGTCGTCTGGCTGACCGAGGATGCCTCGGTCAACCGCTAGCTTTGGGCAGCGTTCGAGCGAATGCTGGCGATGAGGGTTCATAACTCAGCCGCGGCTCCCCAGCATCAACACTAAATTAACGACTTTCGTTAAGGCTTAACGCGAAGCCCCCGCGCTGGAGCGGGCTGGCGTGGCCGCGTTAACCGTCGAGGTCCGCTTGGAGCTTGGAGGTCAAGCTCACTGTCGGGCCGTAGCCTTTGGCGAGACCGAGACTTTGCATCAATCCGGGGCACAGGTGAGGTTTTGGTGGCGTGCCGCCGATGCTCCTCTCGAGGGAGCAGGAGCAGCGCCGAGCGCTGGCCAGAGCTTGGAATTTCCGCCGCAAAGGTCGGCCGTTCCTGATCCGGCGGCATCGCAGCCGGTCCCTGATGATGATCCTGCGAATTACGAAGTCCCGGCCCCCCCCGCTGCCGCTGCCGCGCGGCGCCCTCGCAGATCGTTGACGCCCCTGGTCACCGCTGTAGTCGGCGGCGGCATGCTGTTTGCGGCGCTCAGCGGCTTCGGCCGTGTCACGCGGATCGTTGACCCTCTCCCTCGACAAATCGATGCCACGCTGGCGGCGGCCGGCTTCGGCATCAACGAGATCGCTCTCAGTGGCCATCGCTATACGCTGGATACCGACATTTTCGCGGCGCTGGGGCTCGATGATACGCAAACCTTCGCCCGCTTCGATGCGTCGGCCGCTCGAGCCAGAATCGAGGCGCTGCCCTGGGTGGACACGGCCACCGTCAATCGTCTCCTGCCCGACCAGCTTCGCATCGAGATCCGCGAGCGCCAGCCGATGGCCGTGTGGGTTCATGACGGCCGGGAAGCCCTGATTGACCAAAGGGGTCGGGTGCTGGCGAGCCTAACGCCGGGATCAGCGCCGCATTTGCCTCGATTCGCGGGCATGGGAGCGGCGTCGGCGGCGTCCGCGCTGCTTGCCGCCTTGAGCCGTCATCCTGAACTGGCCCGCCGCGTCGAAACGTCGATCCGGGTCGGTGAGCGACGGTGGTCGCTCGTCCTTGCCGGCAACATTAAGCTCGAGCTGCCCGCGGACCTGGAAGCAGAAGCGCTCGAGCGGATTTCCGGCGGTGGCCTGGCCGGCGTCGATCTCAACCACATGAACCAAATCGTCGATCTAAGGCTCGGTGACCGGATCACCATACGCGGCGCGGCGCCGTTGGCCGGCGCTGACCCGATCCAGCCCGGAACCGCGCGGCGGACGATGTAGGCCGATGCGCAATTCAAAAAACGAGACCCGCGCGATCTGCGCCATCGACGTCGGAACGAGCAAGATCCTGTGCCTGATCGCGGCTCCGGACGCACAGGGGGAACTCCAGCTTCTGGGCCTGGGTCATCAGCGATCGCAGGGGCTGAAGTCGGGCATGATCGTTGAGCCCGACGAAGCCGCGCGCGCCGTGCGTGCGGCGGTTGGCCAGGCGGAACGCATGGCTGGAACGACGGCCGAACAGGCGACGGTATCGATCGTCAGCGGCCGCATTCGATCGCAGAACTTCGTGGCCCGGGCCCCGCTGGCTGCGGGCTGTGTTGGCGAGCCTGACCCTGGCCGGCTGTTGTTTGCAGGGCGGGCCTACGTCGAGCGTGGCGGTCGTGCGCTCATCCAACTGAGCCGGTCCGATTGGCAACTGGATGGTCAAGGCGGCGTTCGCGATCCCCGGGGCATGGCCGGACGCGAACTCAGCCTTGAGATGAACGCCGTGACGGCTGACGAGGGGCCGATGCTCAACTTGACCAGTGTCATCGAGCGCTGCCACCTGGAAATCGAGCGTATGGCCGCGGCCCCCTTTGCCAGTGCGCTCGCCGTGACAACGGAGGAAGAGCGCAGGCTTGGCGTGATGGTGGTGGATCTGGGGGCGGGGGCAACGTCAATCGCAGCCTTCGCCGACGACAAGCTCATCGCCGTCGATGCAATCCCGGTTGGCGGGCATCACCTCACGTTCGATCTGGCCCGGGGTCTCGTGACCTCGATCGTGGAAGCCGAGCGGATCAAGACCTTGTTCGGCACCCTGATCAAAGCCCAATCGGATGCTTTCGAGATCATCTCCTTTGCGGGTGCGGGGCCCGGCGAGGACGAGCGCACCGCATCGGACGGCGCCCAAATGGGGATGTTCCAAACCTCGAAGGCCGATGTCGCCGATCTCCTGCTGCCGCGTATCGCCCATCTGATTGATTTGATCGAGGAACGCGCCAGGACAAGTGGATTTGCAGAGCTGATGCGGGGTCCCGTCGTGCTCACCGGCGGGGGCAGTCAGCTCATCGGCCTCGAACAGGTGTGGTCCGACCGTATCGGGGGGGCGGCCCGGGTCGGACGCCCGCGACCCTTGGGACGCATGCCGCAGGCCATGTGCAATCCCGCATTTTCAACGGTCATTGGCTTGGCGCTGGCCGATCGGGTGATCGACGGTGTGCTCGGTGACGTTTTGGGCAGCGGCGGTTATCTCGGCCGGGTTCAGCAATGGATACGCGAAAGTTTTTAGAGGGACGCATGTCAACGCAGCAGCATCTGCACGGCAAGACGCGATCAACACACATTCGGTCCGGGTTTGGCCGGCACATAAACGGGACGAGGCGCGCATGAGCATCAAGATCCAGCTTCCCAAGCTTACAGACCTCAAACCGCGTATCTCGGTCATCGGCGTCGGAGGGGCTGGTGGTAATGCGATCAACAACATGATCGCGTCCGGCCTGGAGG
>JBKJYG010000471.1:0-7320 GCA_046715905.1 Hyphomicrobiaceae bacterium
CCTTGCGCGACGCACCGATGGGCGCCGGTGCGGCGCGTCCCGCATCCTTTGTTGCTTTCGGAGGCAAGCGCGACGTGCTGAAGCTGGCGTTGCGGGAGCTGCATCGCGCCGCGCGCACTCCGGTCGACGTTATTCCTTTAGAAGCGGGAGCCGTGTTCGGCCGCATCGACGTGCGGACCCAGGGTTGCACGCTGTGCCTGGCCTGTGTTTCCGCCTGTCCGACCCGAGCTCTGGGCGATGCGCAAGATCGCCCGCTGCTCACCTTCGACGAGAGCCTGTGCGTGCAATGCGGACTGTGCAAGGCCACCTGCCCCGAACAGGTGATCTCGCTGCAGCCGCGGCTCAATTTCGCGGCGTTCGAGGCCGGCCCCGTGACGCTCAAGGAGGAGGAGCCTTTCTGCTGCATCAAATGCGCAAAGCCCTTCGGCACCCGCAGCACCATCGAGCGTGTGATCGCCAAGCTCGAGCAGAAGCACTGGATGTTTTCCGGCGAACACCAGTCGCGCATCGATCTCATCCGCATGTGCGAGGACTGCCGGATCGAGAGCGCCGTCAACACCAGCCTCGACCCGTTTGCCGCGACGGCCCGTCCCGCGGCACGGACCAGCGAGGACTATTTCCGCGAGCGATTGCTCAAGGACGACGAAGCCGCGAGCATCAACGCAGAAACGCTGCCGCCGAAATCAGGCTAAGCGGTCCCAGCGCGGCCGGGCTGGCGACTGAGCCTCAGGGCTTGGTCGCCGCTGCCAGCCACTCGACCAGAGCCTTGCGGTCTTGCGGATCGGTCAGCCGTTGTTCCGGCATTTTGGTGCCGGGCGTGTAAGTTGCGGGGCCTACCTCGAAGAGTTTGGAAATCGTCTCCGCCGTCCACACAATGTCCATCTGCCGCAGCGCTTGCGAATAGGGATAGCCCGGCACGCTCGCAATCCGCCGGCCAAACACGCCGTGCAGCGTCGGCCCGGCTTGAGGGCCATCGCTCATTGTCAGGCCATGGCAGGCGGCGCAGGCCCGAAACACATCTGCCCCGCGCTCACCCTCGCGCACGACACCGGAACGCATGGCGGACTGGGCCGACATCGTATCTGCCGCACGTGCACCATCGAGGGCTTTGCCGGTGGCGACATCGAAACGTCGAACTCGGCCGTCGCCGCCGCCGGCGTAAAGGGTGCGGCCGTCCTGCGAGAAGGCCAGCGACCAGATCGCCGCATCGAGGGTGCCAAGCTGCACGACCGTCGTCCGGCGTTCGATATCGATTACCGCGGCCTGAGTGCGCGGGCCCGCAACGGCCAGGTGGCGTGCGTCAGGCGATAGGGCGACGCTGCTGAGCGCCCCGCCATCGAGCTCCAGTTCGGCTGTGGACAAGAGGCGTTCATCCAGAACCCGAAGCCGTCCGTCGGCGCCAGCGATGGCCAGTGAGCCGTCCGGCAGCGCGGCCATGGCGTTGACGCCGGAGGGCAGCCGCCGGACCAACGGCGCGCGCGCGGCCTCGAGAAATGTGACACGCACGGTTCCATCAAAGCCGGCGCTGATGACGGCATCGCCCGCGCGGGTGAAAGCGACGGCGGTGGCGGGACCCTCATGGGCGACGAGAAGCTTCTCACGGCCCTCGCCGCTCAGGGCATACAGCAAAACGCGGCCGTCCCAAGACGCACTCGCTAGCAAGCGGCCATCGTGCGACATCGATAGCCCCGCGACGGGGCCTGTATGGCCCGACAGGATGCGGGCCGGCTGATCGTCATCGCCGCACCAGAGCGCGATCCGCGCATCTTCACCGCCGGATGCAAAGCATCGTTCCCCAAGCGGCAGCAGCACTGTGATGGCGCTGTCATGAAAGCGGAGGCGGCGCGACAACGAGCTGCCAGTTTGCGTGATGAGAAGCGAAGCATCAAAGCCGCCGGAAACGAGGCTCTCACCCCCGCGCAGGACCGCCAAGGCGCGCACCGGCCCCGCGTGCGCCGGCTGATCCGCAGCGGCCGATGCCTCCTGCCCCGCCGAAGGCGAAAGGCCCGAGAAGACCCCTGTCGCCGCGAGCCCCAACCCGGTCATCATCGCGCAGCGAAGCACGCGCCAAGGCCTCATCGCCATCCTTCCCGGTCGCTCGGCACGCGGTCAGGCCCGCACCAGCAGGCCCCGCGCCTGCTCCAGCGTCGTCCGGGCCAACGCCTCGAGGCGCTCGTCGGTTGCGCTGCTGATGGGATGGTCGATGATCGCGAACGGGTAGTCGGGCATGCCCAGCACGCGACACATCAGGCGGGCGGCGCTGACGAAGCGGATCGTCATCACGCCGACGGCGGGAACGCCGAGCCGCTCCGAAATAATCGAGTCATGCAAACTGCATGATGAGCAACTGCCTCAATCTCCAATGCCGCTGACGACCGCATCCCAGCGCCTGATCTCGTCGACGATGTAAGGATCGGCCGGCGCGCTGTAGTTCGATTTTACGCGCAGCACCACGTCGCGCACGCCGTGCTCGTCACGCAACATGCGATCGAGATGCCCGAAGAACGCCTTGCTGCCCTCCTTGCCATTGGAAATGATCGCGACCGTCTTTCCCTCGAGCGTGGTCAGCCGGGGCGCTGGCTGGCCGAGTGCCGGCTTGGCCTCGTTGGTGGGATCCAGAACCTCAAAAACCATGATGTCTTCTCCTTGCCCAGGCTGACGTCCTCACGCCCGGAGCCTATCTGCCGAGGACGATCCATGTCCCACGGGCTCGCAGTCGATGCACGCGTCGATGGCCACGGTGACGGCGCGGCTCTTGTGCCCGAGCCACGGCGGGATGACCGCGCCAAATCCGCCCGCCGGCCCGCCGGCCGCCACGACCAAAAGCTGCTCGGGCCTCTCCAATGCCGGATAGACGCTGTCGCCCCGGTCCCGAACCACGGCTGCCTTGCCCACATCGGCCCACTCGCGACGGTGAATGCGGGCGCGTTCGTGCACGAAGCGGGCGACGTCGGTTTTGCCCCAGCCGGCCGACTGCAAATGCTCGCGCAGCTGCTTGGGAATGACGATGGCGTAGTTGCCCGGGTGAATCGAGTACTGCCGCAGATTGGCGCGCATCTCGGCGGCAAACGTCTCCAGGATTTCCTGCGGTTGCGTCGTCCATTCGTTCATGATCTGGCGCGGCGCCCCGGCCGCCATCACGGTCACGGCGGAGAGGCCCTTGGGGATGCCGCGCTGCTCGGCGAGCGGCGTCCACGTCGTGTCGTCCTCATCCTCCGCGATGCAGAAGCTGATCTTGCCGGGGTGACCCAGCGTCGACCGGTCGATGCCACCGGGCCGGACTTCCAAGATGTTGATCAAGCCCAGTCGGACGGCGCGCCCGATTGCGGAGGTCGCGCGGTCGCTGCTGCCGAGCGCGTTGAAGGTCGCGTTGGCCCCAATCTCATTGCGGATCGGGCCATTCAAAATGATCAGAATGGCGCAGCCGCCCGTACTCGCCGTTGCGCCGTGCAGGAGGAAGTCGTCCCGCAGCATGGCGGTCCAGGCCGCCAGCACGACCGGGAAGTGCATGGCCAGGCAGCCCGCCATGACGGCGTTGATGGCAAGCTTTTCCGCCGTCACCGGCGTTCCGCGGACAGGCTCGACGCCAATCAGGTGATCAGGCGGCAATCCGGTCCATGCGAGGCAGGCGGCGACGGCATCCTCCGTGGGTGGCACGATCGGCAGGCCATCCGTCCAACCGTTGCTGTGATAGAGTTCCTGCGCGGCGGCAAAGTCCGCGACGTCGTAGCGTCGTGATGCGAGCTTTGCGCTCATGGTCCGTCCCACCGTCGATCAGGCTCGATATCTCTTTTCAGGGGATTAGCGTCCTCGATCAAGATCAATTTCAACCATCCCATCGTTTCGAAGACCAAACGCGATGCCCTTGACCAACGCCAGGAAAGCCACGCCGAAACGCTGGGCGAGGTCTCAGGCAAAAGCTGCCATTATATCGACAACCACGTGCCCCGCCTGCTGGGGACGGTCGCCGCGCGGTTTATCAAAGCTCAAACCCCGTGGTCTGGGCTGGGTGAAGTCGATTGCACGCGGCTGGCTTCCCCCGTAGCATCCTCGAAAATCCATGCGCGGTGGCCGGGTTTTTGGCCGACACAGATAAAGGGAAAGCGACAAACCCGATGGGGAAGAAATATAAGACCTTGATCATGGGTGCGTCCTATGGATCGCTGCTCGGCACCAAGTTGGCGCTTGCGGGTCACGACGTGCATCTGATCTGCCTTCCGGCCGAGGCAGATCTGATCAACGCAGAAGGTGCGCGGGTCCGCATGCCGGTCAAGGGACGTGCCGACCTGGTCGAGATTTCATCGCGCAAGTTGCCAGGAAAGATGACGGCCTCGCCGCCCGGCGGCGTCAATCCCGCCGATTACGATCTGGTCGCGCTCGCCATGCAGGAGCCACAGTACCGGTCGCCCGGCGTCCGCGAGCTCCTCGATGCCGTCGCCAAGTCGAAGGTGCCGTGCATGTCGATCATGAACATGCCGCCCCTCCCCTTCCTCGCGCGCATTCCCGGCCTGAACACCGATGGCCTGAAGCATTGCTTCACCGACGCGACGGTGTGGGCCAATTTTGACCCGGCGCTGATGACACTGTGCAGTCCCGATCCGCAGGCTTTCCGTCCGCCCGAGGAGAAGATCAACGTGCTTCAGGTGCGCCTGCCGACGAACTTCAAATCGGCCCGCTTCGAATCCCCGGTCCACACGGCAATCCTGCAGCAGATGGAAAAGGACATTGAGGCCGCGCGCTTTGAGACCGACACCGGCCCCATTGAGCTGCCGGTCAAACTCAAGGTACACGACTCCCTCTTCGTGCCGCTCGCCAAGTGGGCCATGCTGCTCGCCGGAAATTATCGATGCGTGCAGAAAGACGGCATGCGCCCGATCAAGGACGCGGTGCACTCCGACCTCGACGCAACGCGCGCCGTCTACGAATGGGTGGCCAAGCTTTGCGTGTCACTGGGCGCCGCGGAGAAGGACATGGTGCCGTTTGAAAAGTACGCCAACGCCGCGCTTTCGCTGGGCAGCCCATCCTCGGCCGCGCGTGCCTTGGCGGCGGGTGCACCCAATATCGAGCGCGTGGATCTGCTGGTGCAAAGCATCGCGGCCCAAAAGGGCCAGAAGCTCGACGCCATCAATCAGACGGTGGAGCTGGTCGAAGGCTGGCTCGCCAAGAACCGGCAGAAGGCGTCCTAGAGCGTTCCACCCGACCGCATGGCAACGCCCGGCAACCAGTCCTGCCGGGCGTTTTCCTTTCGCCGGTACCGCTTCGATCACATCTTGAACGGCACGACCTTCTGATGCTGCTGGCCAAACCCCTCGATCGCAAGGGTCATGGTATCGCCAGCCTTCAGGAAGGTCGGCGGCTTCATGCCGAGCCCGACTCCGGGCGGCGTGCCCGTGGTCACCACGTCGCCAGCCTCCAGCACCATGAATTGCGAGACGTAATGCAGGATGAAGTCGCACCTGAAAATCATGGTGCTGGTGCTGCCCGTCTGCATGCGCCGGCCGTTGACGTCGAGGTGCATGGGCAGATTGTTCACGTCCTTGATCTCATCGGCGGTCACGAGCCAGGGGCCCAACGGACCGAAGGTTTCGGCGCACTTGCCTTTCATCCACTGACCGCCGCGTTCGAGCTGAAAGCTGCGCTCGGAAACATCATTGCAGATGGTGTAGCCCGCGATGTGGCTGGCCGCGTCCTTGGCCTCCACATATCGGGCGCGCTTGCCGACCACGAACGCGATTTCGAGCTCCCAATCGAGCTTGGTCGACCCTTTCGGGATCATCACATCATCGTTCGGGCCGGAAATGCAGTTGGCGAGCTTGTAGAAAATAATCGGCTCGGTCGGGATCGGCTGGCCGGCTTCCTTGGCATGATCGGCGTAGTTAAGGCCGATCGCCACAAAGTTGCGAACCTGACCGACGGGGGCGCCCAACCGCACGCCCTTGGGCGCGGCCGGCAGGGTTTGGGGATCGAGCTTGCGCAGCATGTCGAGACTGGCCGGCGGCAGCGTCTCACCGTCGATGTCTGTGATTTTGGCCGAGAGGTCGCGGATCGTGCCATCGGTGTCGACCAGGCCTGGCTTCTCGGCGCCGGGCGCGCCAAAGCGGACAAGCTTCATGGGCATTCACTCCTGCATGCGTTTTGATCGGATTGTACGCCTATGCGTAGGCCGCAGGCGGAGGGTTGTCCAGATCCGCAACGGATCAAAGCCAGTGACGCCTCGATCACCGCCGACATGCTCAACTTCACGCATGTCTTGATGTTCAAGGGTCTGGACCCCGCCTCCTGGCGGTGGCGCGCGAGGCTCAGGCTCCCCCGCCCTCGGTTTGCAGCCACGCCGCGCAGCAGGCCTTGGCCAACTCGCGCACCCGCAAAATGTAGCTCTGGCGCTCCGTCACGGAAATCACGCCGCGCGCATCCAATAGATTGAACAGATGTGACGCCTTGATGCATTGGTCGTAGGCGGGCAGCGCCATCAGGTGCCGGCCCGGCGGCAACGAACCCGCCTGCTTCACCGGCCTGCCCTTGTCCAGCAAAGCCTTGCACTCGTCCTCAGCCGCGTTGAAGTGGGCCAGCAGCGCGCCCGTATTGGCGTGCTCGAAGTTGTAGCGCGAGTACTCCTGCTCAGCCTGCTGGAAGATATCATTGTAGGTCAGGCGACGTTCATCCTGCCGGCCGTTGAAATTCAAATCCCAGACCCGATCGACGCCCTGCACGTACATGGCGAGCCGCTCCAGGCCATAGGTGATCTCGCCCGAGACGGGATTGCAATCAAAGCCGCCGACCTGCTGGAAGTAGGTGAACTGGGACACCTCCATGCCGTTGCACCAAACTTCCCAGCCCAACCCCCAGGCGCCGAGCGTGGGGCTCTCCCAATCGTCCTCGACAAACCGGATATCGTTCAGCGTCGTATCGATGCCGATCGCGTCGAGGCTCTTCAGATACAGATCGAGGATGTCAGGGGGTGACGGCTTCATGATGACTTGAAACTGATAGTAATGCTGCATCCGGTTCGGATTTTCGCCATAACGGCCGTCCTTGGGCCGTCTCGATGGTTGCACGTAGGCCGCATTCCATGGGCGCGGCCCGAGCGCCCTCAGCGTCGTCGCGGGATGGAATGTTCCCGCGCCCACCTCCATGTCGTAGGGCTGCAGCACCACGCAGCCTTGCGCGGCCCAGAACTGCTGCAGGGCCAGGATCAGGTCCTGGAAACTCTCCCGCGGACGCAACGCGGTCGGTGGCCCGGCGGCGGGTCGGGCGGCTCGAACGGATGACATGAGGCTTCGACCTTATCTGATTTACGGTCGCACTATACGCATTCGCCGA
>JBKJYG010000472.1:0-5698 GCA_046715905.1 Hyphomicrobiaceae bacterium
AACCGGTCCTGGCCCGCTCGGCACAGAAGGGCCTGCTGCACAAGAAAGCGGCTTCGAGGAAAGTGTCCCGGCTATCGGCGCGCGTGAAATCGATGACGGCCTGAGACCGTCAGGTGTTTGGAGGGGCGGCTGTTCGTCGATACCGCTGAGGAGTCCGTACCACGAACACGTCTTTAACATGTTCCCTGCGCGACTCTCGTTGAGAGGCTTACCGCGTTGTAGGATCAGGGTTTATTGGGTTCGTGCGGATTGCAAGCGAGACCGCCCTCCAAGCCTCCGCTCAGGGTTTCAAACCAAAACATGATTCATCACGGTGGCGGGCGTGCTGTTTCTTGTTGGCGGCGCAAGCCCGCGGTGCATAAGGGGATTCGTCCCGGCAACCGCTTCCGGAGCGGCGTCAACCACGGTCCCCTTGCGTTGCGCCGACCTGATGCCAGAGCCGCCCCGCCGTCACGAGCGCCTTGCAACCTGTTTACAATTGGTTAAAGTCTCCCTGACCGAAAGGGGTTTATCCCGTGTCATTCGGTTCGTGAGTATCCCGGCAGATTGCTTCTCCCGTTTGGTTTGGGATCGGCAACGTACCTGAACCGGATGTAGGCGTTAGTTGGACGCGTAAAGTCTCCAAAGTGGCCACGCCCGTTCGAGTGGGCCGCGGCCGTTGGAGGAGGTTGTCCCACCATTTTGTAGCGTGAGCGTTGACCTACCATCCCGTCTCGCGGGAAACGCCGAGTTTTCGGTGTTTGGGAGGTCGCGAGGTGTGTGTTGCTTAAGGCGCTTCGTATCTGCGCCGTCGAACCAAGGAGCGTAGCATTGCCGTCCTTGTTAAGTGCTTCTGCATCATCAGCTGGCCCCACGGTCAATGACGCCACTGTGTTGCAGGTTTGGGAGCGACTCTCCGATCCAAAAGCGGTTCTGGTCGATGTGCGGACTCGAGCAGAATGGTCTTTTGTCGGTGTTCCCGATCTCACATCCGTTCAGAAGCAAACAATTCTGATCGAATGGCTGACGTTTCCTGAAAACCTGCCGAACGCGGGGTTCGTGGAGCAACTCGTTCAGCAGCTTGGCAAAGCCGGGGCCGACAAAGACACCGACATTTTCTTCATCTGTCGGTCAGGTGCGCGAAGCCTTCAGGCCGCGCTTGCAATGGCGGATGCCGGATATCAGCGGTGTCACAACGTTGCGGACGGATTTGAAGGTCCTCTCGATGCGGGGCGGCATCGAGGATCGGCGGCGGGCTGGAAGGCATCCGGCTTGCCCTGGGTGCAAAGTTAGCAGCGACGGCTACCAAAACTGAAACTGCGGGAGCTGAGCGTGGGCGCAGCTCGAGGGGGCGCGCGTTCTCGCGCGTCAAGCGGATCTATTGTGCGGGGGGTACTATCCATGACGTCTAAAGCTCATTCTGTTCCAGGATCGGATCAGCCCCGGGATTTCCCGGGCCTGCATTCGGGCGGACATTCCTCTTCTTTCTCGATGCCACCGACGAGGAACGGTGCGGCTTCTGACCTGGGCGGGAGGGAGACGGACGGTGACGCCGTGCCGACCTCCGTTCCCGAGCTTCGGGCCTCGTCTGGCGAGACCAAGCCCGTTCGGCCTGAGCCCGTGACCGACGTTACGCAAGGCGCGCAGCGGGTTCGCGCGGCCTTGAAAGCGCAGGTCGGCGAAGAGGTCTATTCGAGCTGGTTCGGAGCGCTCGAATTTCAAAGTTTCGATGGCGTGACTTTGAAGGTGAGCGTGCCGGTCAAGTTCCTGAAAAATTGGATTCAGACCCACTATTATGACGTGCTCCTGAAAAGCGCCGGCATCGAGTTCAAAGGCGTAGAACGGGTCGACGTGCTGCTTCGCGAGCCCGGCGGCAACATGGGCCGCCCCGCCACGCCCGCGCCGAGGGATCGTAGCGACGCGCCCAGCACGGCTACCGACGGACGGCTCGACCCTCCGAAGCCAAGCTTCGGTCAGGCGCTGGCGCCGCGCATACAGGTGAACGGTCTCGACGGCTCGCCCCTCGACTCCCGCTACACCTTCGACAACTTCATCGTCGGTCCCTCCAACCGAATGTCCCATGCCGGCGCCACGCAGGTCGCGGAGACGGTGTTTGCCGACGAGCGCGGTTTCAATCCGCTGTTCATCCATTCCGGCGTGGGTCATGGCAAAACGCATCTCTTGCACGCGATAGCGTGGGATGTGAAGCGCCGAACACCGCATGCGCAAATTCTCTATCTGACGGCCGAGCGCTTCCGATTCCAGTTTGTCGAGGCGCTCAAGTCGCAAGATGCCATGGCGTTCAAGGATCGCTTCCGCTCGATCGACATGCTGTTGATCGACGACCTCGAGTTCATGCAAGGTGAAAAGACCGAGCTCGAGTTCGATCACATCATCAATATCCTGCTCGATGGTGGCCGCCAGCTCGTCGTGGCCTCTGCCCGGCCGCCGGCCCAGTTGACGAAGCTGAATGACCGCATGCGGTCACGCCTGCAGCGCGGCTTGGTCACCGAAATCGGTACTCTCGATCACGATCTGCGGTCTCGCATTCTCGATCGGCGCGTGCAGGAGAAGCGCGCCAACGATGCCTCGTTCGCTGTCCCTCGCGAGGTCATTGAGCTGCTGGCCGAAAAGCTGACGGAAAGCGGCCGCGAACTCGAGGGCGCCATCACCCGGCTGTACGCCATGTGGCAATACATGCGCACGCCGATCACGCTCAGTCTCGTCGAGACCATCATCCGCGATCTGGTGCAAGGGGTCGAACCCCGTCGCATCAAGATCGAAGATATCCTGAAGATCGTCACCCGGCATTTCGGAGTGTCGCGGACGGACATCCTGTCCCAGCGCCGGCATCGCTCGGTGGTTTGGCCACGCCAGATCGGGATGTATCTGGCCAAGCAAATGACCTCTCGATCCCTGCCCGAGATTGGCCGCCGCTTCGGCAACAGAGACCACACCACGGTCCTGCATGCGATCCGCAAGATCGAGGGCGAGATTGGCGGCAACGCACGGCTGAAGGACGAGATCGAAGAACTGAAGAAGCAACTCGCGTCCTGAGGGCCAGGCAGCGGTCAGGACAGGGCAGCGACAGCCTCGGTCAGCCCTAAGCTTTTCGGGGCGTCGCTGCCACGCACTTGAAGTGCCTTGCAAAACAAGTCGTCTCAGGTCAAGTTCGACCGGCAACGAACCTTTCCACAATCTACGCCTTGTTCGTCGTTGCCCCGCGCGCGGGGAACGAAGGCACCCTCGACCCGTACGCGCCTCGATACCGGATCCGCACGACGCGGTTTCCACAAGGTGCGGAGCGGGCCAGTTACGAAAGGCCTTGGCATGCGGTTGGTGATCGAAAGGGGCGAGCTTCTGCGTGCGCTTGGGCATGTTACAAGCGTCGTCGAGCGCCGCACCACGATACCCATTCTGTCCAACGTGATGCTGAAGGCTACGGGCTCCGCACTGCAGCTCAAGGCTACAGATCTCGAGCGGGAGGTGGTCGAATCCGCTCCCGCGCGGGTCTCCCAACCCGGTGCCATTACGGTTCCCGCGCACGTGCTGCATGACATCGTTCGCAAGCTGCCCGACGGGAGCGAAGTCGAGATCAACCGCGACGCGGAGCGTGAGCGGCTCACCATTACGTCCGGCCAGTCCCGCTTTGCGCTTCAAACGTTGGCCGCGGACGACTTCCCCGATCTGGCGATCGGAGAGATGACACACACGTTCGAGCTGCCGGCGCGTGATCTGAAAACCTTGATCGAGAAAACAAAATTCGCGATCTCAACGGAAGAGACACGCTACTATCTTAACGGCATCTACCTGCATCCAGCTCAGCCGGCCGGCAAGTCGACGCTGCGCGCCGTGGCGACCGACGGACATCGCCTGGCGCAGGTTGACCTGCCATGCCCGTCCGGGGCCAGCGGCATGGCCGGCATCATCATCCCGCGCAAAACCGTGCAAGAGCTGAACCGCTTGCTGGAGGACAGCGAAGCGGTCATCAAGATCGGCGTCTCGACGACCAAGGTCAGATTTGAAATCGGTCCGATCACACTGGTCTCAAAGCTGATCGACGGCAGCTTTCCCGACTATCAGAGGGTCATCCCGCAGGGCAACGACAAGAAATTGATGGTTTCCAATGCGCAGTTTACTTCAGCAGTCGACCGCGTCTCGACCATCGCCAGCGAGCGCGGACGCGCGGTCAAGCTGACCATAGCGCCGGAAAAGCTGGTCTTGTCGGTCAACAACCCTGATGGCGGCAGCGCGACCGAGGAGATCGCGGTCGACTATACGGCGACCGCCATGGAGATCGGATTCAACGCCCGCTACCTGCTCGATATCTCCAGTCAGCTCGAGGGAGATACGATGCACTTTCTCCTGTCCGACGCCGGATCTCCGACGATGGTCAGGGACGGCAGCGACGAAAGCGCCCTCTATGTGCTGATGCCGATGCGTGTTTGAGTTCGTGCATGTGGGTTGAACGCCTGGCGTTGACGGATTTTCGCAATCACGCCGCCCTGACCCTGTGCCTGGATCAGCGACCCGTCGTTCTGGCCGGATCGAATGGCGTTGGAAAAACCAATGTCTTGGAAGCCGTTTCGTTGTTGGCGGCGGGACAAGGGCTGCGGCGGTCGCCCTTCGCGGAGATCGCGCGGCAGGCCGGCCCAGGGCGGTGGGCTGTCGCCGCGACGCTGCAAACACACGACGGTCCCATCGACATTGGGACCGGCATCGACCCTGCCGGCGCCGGTGCCGGCGGAAGTCGCATCGTGCGCGTCAACGGCTCCCCGCAAAGCGGCTCGGGTGTGCTCGCCGACCATGTCGAAATCGTCTGGCTGACGCCGGCCATGGACGGCTTGTTTACCGGGCCCGCCAGCGAGCGCCGTCGATTTCTCGACCGTTTGGTGCTGTGCTTTGATCCCGACTACCGATTGCGGATCGGCCAGTTCGAACGAGCCATGCGCCAGCGTAATCGTCTGCTTGAGGACAATGTGCGCGACGGCACGCGTTTCCAGGCTTACGAAGCCATCATGGCCGCCACAGGGGTCGCCATTGCAGCCTCCCGCAACGAGGCCCTGGCGGGTATGGTCGATCGCATCAAAGCTCGCCACGAGCGCGCGCCGCTCTCCCCCTTTCCTTGGGCCGATGTTCGGTTGGAAGGGCGCCTCGAGACCGACCTTTGCGAGCTTCCGGCGGTCGAGGTGGAAGACCTTTATGCGGCCGAACTCGCGCAGCAGCGGGAGCGCGACCGAGCCGCCGGGCGGACCCTGATCGGCCCCCATCGCACGGACCTGGTTGTGGGCCATGGCCCGAAAGCCACGCCCGGAGCGTCAAGCTCGACGGGTGAGCAGAAGGCGCTGCTGATCGGCTTGGTCCTGGCGCACGCCGAGCTTCTCGCCCTCCAGCGCCGGCATGGCGCCCCCATTCTCCTGCTCGATGAAATTGCAGCGCACCTGGACGCCGAGCGGCGTGCGGCTCTGTTTTCTGAGATCCTGCAATTGCGCTCCCAGGCCTGGATGACGGGGACGGATGTCACTGCCTTCCAGAGCATCGCGGATGACGCCCAATTTATTTCTCTCGCGCCTGAGCATCGTCGAATTGAGGCGTAATGCGGCAGTTTATATGACCCCTGTTCAAAGCCTTGTTTTATCAGCTTTAAATATCCCGGCTCGGAGCACTTGACCGGCACTTTTTTTGTCCATTTCGGATGCGGTCGTGGTATGTTGCACAG
>JBKJYG010000473.1:0-3707 GCA_046715905.1 Hyphomicrobiaceae bacterium
ATGGTGGAGCCATAACCTGAAGGCCACGCGTCGGGTTAATCGTCGCGCCCGCGCCACTGGGGCGCATTGTCCGCCGCCGTTCGGCTCCCTAGCTCTCGTCGAGCCCGTCCCGTCTCTTCCGTCCGCCTCACCACGCGCCCAGGAAACCGCCCGATGTTACGGTTGATACCGGCCCGGCCCGGCGCTCTTGCCGCTGACGCGTCACCCGTGCCCGACGGTCACAAATCCGTCCGCATCTGGCTGTTCGCGGTAGCGGCGCTGGTGGCGCTGCTGGTCACCATCGGCGGCGCCACGCGGCTCACCGGCAGCGGCCTGTCGATTACCGAATGGCAGCCGATCATCGGCGTCGTCCCGCCCTTGAGCGATCACGCCTGGCATGAGGCCTTCGACAAATACAAGGCCATCCCGCAGTACCAGCAGCTCAACGCCGGCATGTCGCTCGCGGCCTTCAAGACTATCTACTGGTGGGAGTGGAGCCACCGCTTCCTCGGCCGCCTCGTCGGCGTCGTGTTTGCCGTGCCGCTGGTCACCTTCGTCGTGCGTGGTCGCATCCGCGGTGGTCTGGCGCTGCACCTCACGGGCCTGCTCGCCCTCGGCGCGCTGCAGGGTTTCATCGGCTGGTACATGGTGCGGTCGGGCCTCGCCGATCGTGTCACGGTCAGCCCGTACCGGCTGGCGCTGCATCTGGGACTGGCGTTCCTGCTTTTAGGCTTGCTGCTGTGGACGGCGCTGCGCGTGCGTCCCGCGCCCGTGCTTGCCGCAGACGCACGTCCCTCGAACCTGCGGCCCGCGCCCCTGGTTTTCGCGATTGGCGCCGATAGTCCGCGCGCCCTCCCTCGCTCCACCGCGGTGACCGGCCTCGTGCTCCTCGCCCTGATCTTTCTGCAGGTCCTTGCCGGCGCGCTGGTGGCCGGGCTCAAGGCCGGGCTGACACACAACACGTGGCCGCTGATGGATGGCGCCGTCATCCCCTCCGGTCTCGGTCTTCTCAAGCCCTGGCACCTCAACCTGTTCGAGAACCCGACGATGGTGCAATTCAATCACCGCATCCTGGCCTACGCCATCGCGGCCGTGAGCCTGATCCACGCCTGGCGCCTGCGGCCGGCGTCGAACCGTTTCGTCAAACTTTCCGCCACCGTTGTGGCCGTGCTCATCCTGATGCAAATCGCGCTCGGCGTGTGGACGCTGCTCGCCTGGGTGCCGCTGTCGCTCGGCCTTGCTCACCAGGGCCTGGCCGTGCTGGTGTTCGCCGCGGCCGTCTGGCACGTCGCGCGGATCAGGGACGCGCGTCGGGCGCACTGAGCCCACGAGGATCGCTGATGTCCAAGCTTCACGTCGTCTTCGACCTCGACGATACGCTCTATCCCGAGCGGCAGTACGCCATTGCGGGCTTTCGTGCGGCCGCGCGTTGGGCCGAGGCCGAGTTCGGCGTGCCGGGCCTTGATGTGGAGATGACCCGCCTGCTCGATACCGGAATGCTGGGCCGCTTGTTTGCCTCGGTGCTCGAACGCCACGTCCCGCACCACCTGCCGCATCACGTGCACGCGTTCCACCAGGCCTACCGCTCGTGCGAGCCGGATCTGACCCTGTTCCCCGATGCCGAAGCGGTGCTCGATCACTTCGGCGCGCTGGGTCCGCTCGGCCTGATCACGGACGGCACGCTGTCGATGCAGCGCAAAAAGGTGCATGCGCTGGGTGTCGAACCACGCTTCAACAAAATCATCTACACGGACGCCCTCGGTTCGGACCGGGCCTACTTCAAGCCGCATGCCATGGCCTTCGAACTCATGGCCGAAGCGCTTGGTCGGCCCGGCGATCGCTTTGTCTATGTGGGCGACAACCCGCTGAAGGATTTCGTCGCCCCCAACGCGCTAGGCTGGCGCACGGTGCAGGTGGTGCGCGTCGGCGGGATTCACGACCAGTCGCGTGTGGTCGACGGCGGTGCCGCCCAGCACACCATTAGCGAACTGACCGAATTGATCCCGCTGCTCTCGGACTGACCAGCGGGCGAGTTATCCTCGTCCCGCCTCGGGATGGTATGCTGCTGACAGCCGAACTATATTTCAAGTATAGATACGGTTTTACCGAACAAATGCGAATAACGTGAAGTATAGAGGTTGACAGCGTCGCGGTGATCTGGCAGTATTTGGGTATGATGCGAAAACTGGGCCGGCGGCTTTGACCGTGATCTCAGGACCGGACATCCCACCCCGAACCTTCTTTGACCATCCTAGAGCCGGGTGATCCGCCGCGCGAGCGGCGCTCCCCCGATGCCGCACCTCCAAATCGGATTGCTGAATGCCCAAACGTCCTCCGTCGGGCCGGTCCCCGCGCGGCGCCCTCGCGTCTCCCGTGAAGCGTGCCTCGCCATCACGGGAGAAATCGAAACCCAAGCGCGCGCTGGCGCGCCGTGTGAGCAAGAGCGCCACCGAACCATCGGGAGCGGCAGCCTCGCCCCTCGTCGTTGCGCCGGCCCTCAAGCGCACCGCGACATCACGAACCAAACTGAAATTGAAGCCGAAACCGAAATCAAAGCCGAAACCGAAATCAAATCCGAAGGCGAAGTCCTCGCCAAAGCAAAGCGCGCCCGCGACAGCCGAAAGTAAACCGGCCGCAACGCTGCCTGTCACAGATCAGCCCGTCGAAGTTGCGGCGCCCCCGCGCAAGCCTCGAACCCGTCCCACCAACTCACTCGCCTCTCGCCGCAAATTGATCGCTCGCCTGGTCGTCGCGATCTCCCTCAAACTCGAACAACTGGAGCGTCGCATGGCGAACGACCTTGATGCCGAGCCTGCGACGGAGGCCGCGACCTCCACCGACCACGAGCGTGAAACGCGCGCCATTGGCGCGCTCATCGACCACCTCGGCAAAGTAACGGAGATCGCCTCTGACATCGAACGTGCCGCCGGAGTCCGCCCCGGCACCGCCGCCGCCGATCTTGCCGACGAGGCGGACCGCTTCCGCCGCGAGCTTGCGGACCGCCTTTCTCGCCTTGTCAAAGCTCCCGGTCGAAAGCCGTAATGCGCTGCTGTCGGGGCTGGAGGGTGACGAGGCCTTGCGGCTGGCGCATGATTGGCTGGTCTTTGGCCGCGACGATCAGATCCCGCCGGCGGCGACGCTCAGAGGCGATCCCTGGCGCACGTGGCTCTACCTGGGGGGCCGAGGTTCGGGCAAGACCCGGGCCGGGGCCGAATGGGTGCGCGCCGTGGCGCTTGGGCTGTGGCCGGGCGAGGCGCCCGCGCGACGCATTGCCCTTGTCGGGCCGACCATCGCCCATGTCCGCTCGGTCATGATCGAGGGCGTCTCGGGGTTGATGGCGATCCATCCGTCCGCCGAGCGGCCCCACCTGGAAATCTCCAAAGGCCAGCTCGTCTGGCCCAATGGCGCCATCGCCCAGATCTTCTCGGCCGACGATTACGAGGGCCTGCGCGGACCCCAGTTCGAGGCCGCGTGGTGCGATGAGCTGGGCCGCTGGAAGCGCGCCGAGCGGGCCTGGGACATGTTGCAGTTCGGCCTGCGGCTCGGCGCTAACCCGCGTCAGGTCGTCACCACCACGCCGCGCGCCACCGCGCTTCTGAAACGCATCATGGCCGATGCCGCGACCGCTCTCACCACCGCCCGTACCGCCGACAATGCCGAAAACCTCGCTCCCTCGTTCTTGACTGAAATTACTCGCGTTTACGCGGGCACGGCGCTCGGGCGTCAGG
>JBKJYG010000474.1:0-3644 GCA_046715905.1 Hyphomicrobiaceae bacterium
TCGACGAAGTGGCAAAAGAGGCGGGCAAGGACCCCCTAGAGTTTCGCCGCGCGCTTATGAAGGACCATCCCAAGCACCTGGCGGTGCTCAACGCGGTTGCCAAAAAGATCGGCTGGGGTGAATCGAAGCCCGAGGCGGGTCGCTTCTGGGGCCTTGCGCAGCAGATGGGCTACGGCAGCTACGTGGCCGCTGCAGCCGAGATTTCGCTCAGCGAGCGCGGCAAGGTCACAGTGCATCGCCTGATCATGGGCACGGACTGCGGCCACGTCGTCAATCCCGATCAGGTCGAGGCGCAAGTCGTGGGCTCGGTGGCCTATGGGCTTTCAGCCACGTTCTTCGAGGAGATCACGATCAAGGACGGCGCCGTCGAGCAGCAGAACCTCGACAGCTACCAGATCATGACCATGGCCGACTTCCCCAAACTGGTCGAGACGGTGACGGTGCCGTCCGGCGGGTTCTGGGGCGGCGTCGGCGAACCCACGATCATGGTGGCTGCGCCAGCCGTCCTCAACGCCATCTTTGCCGCTACCGGCAAGCCGACTCGGTCGTTGCCGCTGAAGAACGTCAAGCTGCGGGCGTAGCCCGTATCGGTTCTGGTGCAGACAGCGACGGTAGCCTGTCACTGTCTGCGCCATCCTTCACCCCGTGCCTATTGCGCTGCGTCTTGCAAATCGAACTGGCGCTCGGCCAGCCGGGCATAAAGTCCGCCTTCCCGGAGCAGCTCCGCGTGGGTGCCGCTCTCCACGATCCGGCCACCCTCCAGCACCAGAATGCGATCCGCATCGAGCACGGTTGCCAGCCGATGGGCAATGACGAGCGTCGTGCGGCCCTGTTTCACGGTGTCGAGAGCCGACTGGACGGCACCTTCGCTTTCCACATCCAGAGCGCTCGTGGCCTCATCGAGCAGGAGGATCGACGCATTGCGCAGCACGGCGCGTGCGATGGCGATGCGCTGCCGCTGGCCGCCCGACAGCGTCATGCCCCGCTCCCCGAGCGGGCTGTCGTAGCCGGCCGGCAACGCGCGAATAAATTCGTCGGCATGGGCGAGCGCTGCCGCCTGCTCGACTTCGGCCTGGGTCGCCTGCTCGGCGCCGTAGCGGATATTGGCTGCAACCGAGTCGGCAAACAGCACCACGTCCTGAGGCACCAGCGCCATGCGCCGGCGGAGCGCTGCAACGTCGGCATCGCGGACATCGACGCCGTCGACCAGCACGCGCCCGCTCGTCACGTCGAAGAACCGCAGCAGTAAGGCAAAGACCGTACTCTTCCCCGCGCCCGACGGACCGACAATCGCCACGGTGTCGCCCGCGGCGATGCTGAACGACAGTCCATGCACCGCTGGCACGTCAGCGCCGCCCTCGTAGGCGAAAGAGACATCCTCAAAATCGATGCGGCCGATGGGCGGATCGGGCAAGGCGGCTGGATGCGCCGGCGACCGGATTCGGGGCGCGATCGCCAGAAGCTCCGTCAGCCGCTCGGCAGCGCCCGCGGCTTGAGAGACCTCCCCCCAGACCTCCGACAGTTCCGCCAAGGCGCCGCCCGCAAACAGCGCATAGAGCACAAATTGGCCGAGCGTGCCGCCCGTCATGGCACCGGTTGCCACGAGCCCCGCGCCGTACCACAAGATTCCGACCACGCTTGTGACGACAAGCAAGATGACGAGTGCGGTCAGGCCGGCTCGAGCCTGAAGGCGCGACCGCGCCGCTTCGAAGGCATGCTCAACCGCCGTGCGATAGCGATGGACCGTCGCCGCCTCGTGCGTGTACGCCTGCAGGATCCGCACCGCACCCAGGCTTTCAGCCGCATAGGCCGACGCATCCGCCAACATATCCTGGGCATTGCGCGACAAACGGCGGACCGCACGCCCGTAAGCCACCAGCGGCAGCACGAGCACGGGGATGGCGACCAGCAGCAGCACCGACAGCCGCGCGCTGGTGATGAACATCATCGTCAGCGCGCCGGCCAGCATGATGCAATTGCGCACGGCCTGGCTCAGCGCGGTTCCGGCCGCGGCCTTGATCTGCGTTGTGTCAGCCGTGAGCCGGCTCATCAGCTCGCCTGAGCGTTCGCCCTCGAAGAAGGCTGCATCAAGCGTCGTCAGATGAGCGAACACGGCCGCCCTGAGATCCGCCACGACCCGCTCGCCCAGCCAATTGACGTAATAGAACCGGGCGGCACTAGCCGCGGCCAGGACAAGACCAATCAGCACCAGGGTGCCGAAATAGAGGTCGATCATGCCCCCCTCGGCGAAGCCGAAGTCGATCATGCGGCGAACGGCAAGGGGGATGCACAGCATGGCCGAGGCTGAGGCCAGCAGAGCCAACGTCGCCAGCACCAGAGCGCGCCGATAGCGAAGGAGAAAGGGCCTGAGCGTCAGCAGCGGCCGGAAGGACCGCGCGGGCTGCGGCCTCGCCATGTCGGCGGCGGACGTTGGCTGGCTCATAGGCCCGTCGTGTCGAGATCGTGGGCGCAACTGCGATTCCTTCGCGTCCTGGGACAAGGTGCGCATTTTGGCCCGCGCCGAGCCGAGGCATGCACGACGAGGTCTCGATCTCAAGAGGGCAAAGCACCGCGTGCGTTACACGATGCCAGCGCTCAAGGCGCGCGACTTGCAATTTTCTTCCTATCCTGCCGACCCGGGCTGGAAGCTGCTGGCGCGCGCCAGTATGCGCTCGGCCAGCTTCAAATGCGGCATGTCGAGCATGAGGCCGTTGAGGCTGGCGACGCCCGCGCCGGGCACGGCCGCGAATGCGGCGACGACGGCGTTAGCGTGATCAAGTTCAGCCGAGCTCGGCGTGAAGACGTCATTGATCACCGGCACCTGATCGGGATGAATGGCGATCTTGCCGGTAAAGCCGTCGCGTTTGGCCTCCTGGCACTCGGCGCGAAGGCCTTCCGCATCGCGAAAGTTCACGAACACGGTATCGATGGGCTCGACAGCCGCGGCAGAGGCGGTGAAGAGGCACAAATCGCGGACCAGGCGATAGGGCGAGGTGAGCCGTCCGTCGCCATCGCGGCTGGAGAGCGAGCCCACGACGGCCGACAGGTCCTCCGCCCCCCAGCTCATCGCCACGAGCCGCGTGCTCGACCCGACATAGGTTGCCATCTGCAGGACGGAGATCGGGACTTCGGTGGCGATCGGCAGGATGCGCGTTGAACCCGCGGCAAGTCCGTGTTGACTTTCCGCGTGCCCGAGCGCGATCGACAGACGGTGCACGTCGGCGCCCGACTGCGGCTTGGGCAGGATGATGCCATCGGGACCAGCCGGCATGATGCCGGTCAAATCGCGTTCCCAATCAGCGCTGTCCAGCGGGTTGATGCGCACATAGAGCTTCGGCCGACGGCCAGCCTTGCGAGCGTCCTGGATGTAAGCGGCGGCCAACGAGCGTGCCTGCGGCCGGCGTTCGGCTGCCACCGCATCCTCCAGATCCAATATCAGCACATCGGCTGGCGAGACTTCCGCCTTGGCGAGCTTGCGTTCGCTGTCGGCCGGCACGAAAAGCATGGATCGCATGGAGTTACACCTTGGGCTTGCGGCGCATGAAGGCCTGCCGCCGGCATTCGGCGACCAGCTCATCGCGCTGGTTATAGGCCCTGTGATGGAATTCGACGATGCCAGCATCCGGCCGCGATTTACTCTCGCG
>JBKJYG010000475.1:0-6113 GCA_046715905.1 Hyphomicrobiaceae bacterium
ACCGGGTGCCCAACTGATCGGAGAGCGCCAGTCCGTGCTCGCGCGACCGAAGCAGAATCTCGGTTGAACCCAGTGCGCCCGCGCCCAGCACCACAATGCGAGCGCTCAACGATGGGTCGGGCGCGTCGAAGCCGTCGCGGTTTTGCGTGCTGCTCGCATAGAAGATGCGCCAGCCGTCCTTTTCCCGCCGCACATAGCGCACCGGTGTTTCCGTAAAGATTTCGGCGCCGTGGCGGACCGCGTCAGGCAGATAGGTCATCTGAACCGTGGTCTTGGCCCCGACGTTGCAGCCCGAGCAGCAATCCCCGCACGATGTGCAGGCCGGCTGATGCACGCCGGCCGCATTGGCGCCGGCCTCAAAGGCCACCGTGATCGGAGGCACGGTCAGTTCGGCTCCAAGCCGGTGTGCCGCCTCCCCCAGCCGCTCGAGTTTGGCCAGCGGCCGGGTTTGTGGATAGGGCTTGGGGCGAAGCATTGCTTGGGCCCGCTCGAACCCCTGGTTCAGGGTGTCGTCCTCAAACAGTTCGGTCGGCCAGCGCGGATCTTCCCAAACGCGCAGGTTCGGTGGCAGCGCGACGTTGGCGTTGATCAGCGAGGTGCCACCGAGGCCGCAGCCGACCAGCACGTGCATGTCGCGGCCGAAATGAAGATCGTAAAGTCCGGTGCGGTGTCCCTGGCGGTGTCCCTCAACGACGTATTGAAACTCTTTTACGGCTTCGGGCAGTGTGTCTGGAAATTCGCCGACGGGGATCTCTCGCCCTCGCTCGAGCACGGCGACGCTCAATCCCATGCGGGCCAGCCGGGAGGCCGAAACACCGGCGCCGTATCCTGATCCGATGACCACCGCATCATAAACGGGCTTCAACGCGTCGAGGTGGCGGGACAGGCGCATCTTGTTCTCCACTCGAGCTCAAGCCCTGGCCCGCTGAAAATGAACCGTCGGCGCGCTCGCCGGCTCGACGCGGGGCACGCGCTGCGGCGCGCTCTCCCGGCGAGGCGATGGCGCGCCTTGCACTTTGCTGCCGCCGCGCGCGAACAGCAGCATGGCGCGTTCGGCGATAGCGGTGATGGTGAGCAAGGGATGGACGCCCAGAGGGCAGGGAATGACGGAGCCGTCACAAACGAACAAGCCCTCATGCACCGCATCGGCTGCCTTGGTCGGATCTGCATCGAACACGCGGCATTGATGGTCGACCACGCCCTCGAGGCGGGTCTCACCCATCCCGCAGCCGCCCAGCGGATGGACGGTGAACAAATTTCCACCCAACAGCTTGTGGGACACGGGGTTGGCCACATACGTGCCGCCGGTTGCGGCGACGGCTTTCGCCACGGTTGCTTCGATGCTGTGAAACACGGGTTCCTTGAGCGCTCCTGGCAAGTGAATGGTCACGTGGTCCCCCTCCAGCCGGAGCTCGCCCGAGCCGGAATCGTGCCCCACGGCCAGAAACACCTGGGTGTTGTGCACAGCGCCCGAGTAGGGCCCGTGAAACACGCTTTCACCGGTGCGGCCAAGGTCGGCCAGAAGGTCGCCGAGCGCCCACTCCGCGCGGCCGCCAAGCAGGGCGCCCGCCGGCAGCAGTAAGGGTAGCAGTCGGGCCATCGCGCTTTGGATCGAGGCCTCGACCAGCGTTATCCGTTCGGAAGCCTCACGGCGGCGCCGCAGATCGACCATACCCGTCACGGCAGGACCCGGTGGCGGTACCTTGGGACGACCGACGTTTCCAATCCCGATGGCATTCACCGGGATGTCGGTATTGTAGCCGAAGGCGATCGCATCGGCATTGGTTGATAGCCCAAATCCCAGGCGTGATGAGACGCTCAAGCCGCGGGCCTTTGAGCGAAGCAGAATTTCGCTGGAGCCAAGCGTGCCCGCCCCGAGCACCACGAGGCGGGCCGTGACGGACCTCATCGGCACCGTCCGCTCTCGCGAGCCGGGCGACAGGAAGACAACGCGCCAGCGTCCATCCAGCGCGCGTTCGACGTAGCGCACGCTGAGCTCGGTAAAGATTTCGGCCCCGCGACGGGCGGCGTCCGCGAGGTAGGTGGAATGCACGGTCGTCTTGGCGCCGACGTTGCAGCCGCCCATGCAGTCGCCACAACGCGTACAGGCAGGCTGCTTGACGCCGCCGGAGCTCACCTTTGGCTCGAAGGCGATATGCAGCGGCACACGTTCGGCGTTCCGACCCAGAGCGCGGGCGGCGATTTCCAAAGCCTGGAGTTTCAGGGGATGGTCACCGGCCGGCAGCAGTTCTGGCGCCAGCATTTCGCGCGCGCGGTGAAACCCGACATTCAGGAAATGGTCGGTCCGCACGGGAGTTGGCCAGCGCTCGTCCTCGAGCACGAGCATGTCCGGGCTGAGGCAAACGTTGGCGTTGATCAGTGACGTGCCGCCCAGACCGCAGCCCACCAAGGCGTGAATGTCGCGCCCCATCCGCAGGTCGAACAGCGCATCGGGCGAACCCGTACGCCGACCTCCCGCCGTGGTTTGAAAATCGCGCGCAGCGCCGAGCAGCGTTGTCGGAAACTGGCCCGGTAGAATTTCGCGTCCGCGCTCGATCACTGCGACTTTGAGGCCGAGGCCGGACAACCGCGCGGCAGCGACGCCCCCACCGTAACCGGAGCCAACCACTACGACGTCGTACTCGCCACGTAACTCCGTGGCTGGCCGCGCGAGGCCCGCCATCTGACACCCCCCTTGGCGCAACTGCGGGCGGAACCTAGCACCCCGGGCCTAGCCCGAGAAACTAGGTGAGCCGCCTTCCACCGAATCAGGCGACCCCGTGGCTTCAAAGTCGCAGGTGTGTTTCAGTTTCAGTGTGAGGAGCCGGATCCGCTCCCCCCCCGCGAGGGGCTGCCAGCGCCAGCCGACGGTTTTTCCGTGGCCGTGTTCGGGTTGGTTTGTGCACCAATGCCGGCCACGGCTGCCTTCACCTTCAGAGCTCCGGCCTTTTCGAAGGTGAGGGTGATTTCCACGCTTTCGCCCTCTTTGAGCGGGGACGTCAGATCCATCAACATCAGATGGTAGCCACCGGGCTCGAGGGTGACCGGTTTCTCGCCGCTGACGGGGATGGCATCGACGCGGCGCATCCGAAGGACCCCCTTGTCCTCGATGTGAGTGTGCATTTCGACCACCGCCGCGGCGGGCGACTGCACCGCGATCAGCTTGTCGTCAGTGCCGGGATCAGCGCGCAGCTCGAGATAAGCGCCGGCCACCTTGGCGCCGCCGGGCGTTGCGCGGATCCAAGGTGCGGAAACGCTTATTCCTCCTGAGCGCGCGTCCTCGGCGTGGGCCGGTGCGGCGATATCCGCGACCAGGCTGGAGGCCATGCAGGCGGCGGCGAGCAGTCGCATGCGCATATGTGAGGTCCCGGATCGCTGGCGGCCGCGGCCGGTCAGAGCTTGCCATGGCAATGCTTATACTTCTTACCCGAGCCGCAGGGACATTTGTCGTTGCGGGCAACACGGCCCCACGTCGTAGGATCAGCGGCATCGATACTGGTTGCCGCCTTGGCTTTGGCCGCCGCCCCATTGCGTGCGGTGCGGGCGGGGGGCGCCGGAGGACGGCTGGCCGCCGCCAGGGCCGCTTCCGCGAGCGCGAATTCATCCTCTCCGGTCAGCGGGTTGATGTGATGGGCTTGCATCGGCGGCAGCGGCGTGGCCTCGAATTCCTCGAGATCGGGCAGCGGCGGGGCGCCAGCCGAGAAATTGAGCTGCATGAGCTGTCCGGTCACGGCTTCGCGGAGCCGCGCCAGCATGCTCTCGAAGAGCTGGAAGGCTTCTGATTTGTACTCATTCAGCGGATCGCGCTGGGCATAAGAGCGGAACCCGATCACCTGGCGCAAATGCTCAAGGGTCACAAGATGCTCGCGCCAGAGATGGTCCAGGGTCTGGAGCAACACGGTTTTCTCGATATCGCGCAGCCGCAGGCGGCCGACATCGACAGGATCTTTGCTCGGCGCTTCGTCAATCGCCGTGACGAGGCCACGCGCGTCCACATACTGACGCAAGAACGAGAAACCAATGCGATCCGCTTGTTCGCTCGCCGTTTCTGCGTCCCCACCCTCGACGCGGATCTCGGGTCGATTGGACCTGAGAATGAACGTGCCGATGGCGGCCATGCCGGACTGCGTGGGCTCCTCTTCGAGCAGGGTCTTGAGCTCAGGTTCGCTCTCCACGAAATTTACGAGACTGTTGGCGTTTTCGTACCCCTTCAGGATCTCGGTTCCGAGCTCCGAGGCCAGCACACGCGCCTTGGCGTCAACTTCCTTTTGCAGCCGCTCCCGTATTTCCTTGTCGTCCACGCCTTCCTCGGCGGCCCACTCCTCGATCGGCAGTTCGAGGTTGAATACGGCTTTCACCTGCTCCTTCAGCTCCGGCACGCGCCACTGTTCGGCGTAGACGTTTGGCGGGATGTGGACGGTGACCATCTCTCCCAGCAATTGTTGGCGCATATCGTCGACGCGTTCACTCACGTCGTCCTGGCCCATGATGTCGATGCGTTCCTCAAACACCACCTTGCGCTGGTCGTTCATGACATCATCGTATTTGAGCACGTGCTTGCGCGAATCGAAGTTGCGGGCCTCGACTTTTTTCTGAGCGTTCTCCAGCGCCTTGTTGATCCAGGGATGCGTGATCGCCTCGCCTTCCTCAAGACCCAGCTTCTGCAGCATGCCATCAATGCGATCGGCGGCGAAAATGCGCATCAGATCGTCTTCCAGGGACAGATAGAACTTGGTCCGCCCGGGATCACCCTGGCGTCCTGACCGGCCCCGAAGCTGATTGTCGATGCGCCGGCTCTCGTGCCGTTCCGTGCCGATGACGTAGAGACCGCCGGGAAACGTTACCGTCTTGGCGGGCTTGTTCTTCTTGGCAGGAGCAAGCTCGACGGTTTCAGCCGCGCTCTTGACGAGCTGCTTGTGGGTTTCAACCTCGGCCTGAATTGCGGAGCGCCTGGCGGTAATGTCCTCCTGCGACGGGTCGTGGCCACCGGCGAGGCGTTCGTCGATCCATTCCTGCAACCGGAACTCGAGGTTGCCCCCGAGTTGAATGTCGGTTCCGCGGCCAGCCATATTGGTGGCGATGGTCACGGCACCCGGCACGCCGGCTTCGGCGATAATGCGGGCCTCCTGCTCGTGAAATCGCGCATTCAGCACCTGATGCCTGATGTTCCGCTGCCTCAGCATCTCCGCCAGCGTTTCACTCTTTTCGATCGAGACGGTGCCCACGAGCACCGGCTGCTGCCGCTTCTGGGCGTTCTCGATATCGGTGATGATGGCCTGCCACTTTTCGCGGGCGGTACGGTAGACCTCGTCGTCGAGGTCGTTGCGGGCAACCGGCTGATTGGTCGGTATCTCGAGCACTTCCAGCCCATAGATATCCATGAACTCGCTGGCCTCGGTCGCAGCCGTGCCGGTCATGCCGGCGAGCTTGCTGTAAAGGCGGAAATAATTCTGAAATGTGATGGAGGCCAAGGTCACGTTTTCGGGCTGGATCGTCACCCGTTCCTTGCCTTCAAGGGCCTGGTGCAGGCCTTCAGAATAGCGGCGTCCCTGCATCATGCGGCCGGTGAACTCGTCGATGATCACGACCTGATCATCCTTGACGATGTAATCCTTGTCGCGTTGGAACATCTTATGGGCCTTCAAGGCCTGGTTGACGTGATGCACATAGGTCACGTTCTCGATGTCGTAGAGCGAGCCCTCCTTCAGCATGCCCGCTTCGGTGAGCAACGCCTCCATGCGCTCGTTGCCAGCTTCCGTGAGCGCCACTTGCCGCTGTTTTTCGTCGAGCTCCAGCAGGGCCTTCGTCTTGAGCTGCTCCTTGGCCTCTTCTCGGGTCTGGGACTTCAGGATGTCGCGCTCGATCGTGTCGTGCTCGGCGACGAGCACCTTCATCAGATCGTCAATAGAGATGTAGAGGTCGGAGCGATCCTCGACCGGGCCGGAGATGATGAGCGGCGTTCGAGCCTCGTCGATCAGGATCGAATCGACTTCATCCACAATCCCGAAATAGTGACCGGCAAGCTCCAGCGGCCGCCCGCCGAACTGAACCATCTCGTGCGCGCTCATCTTCATGTTGTCGCGCAGGTAGTCGAAACCGAACTCGTTGTTGGT
>JBKJYG010000476.1:0-23053 GCA_046715905.1 Hyphomicrobiaceae bacterium
GAGCTGAAACGCCCACTCCGACGACACTCGTCGGCGAGTAACGGCGAACCGTTAACCATTGTTGCAGGCTCACACGGGGGACCGAATTCGAACAGTCGTTGGCAAGACCTCAACCTCTCCGTCCCGAACCGCTAACGCAATCTCACCCCGCTTCAGCCTGATCGCATCTTCGCCAAACAGCTCCCGGCGCCAGCCGCGAAGCGCCGGGACGTCGGGATCTGCTTCCGAAGCCAAACGTTCCAGATCCTCGCTGTCCGCGATCAATCGCGGTGCAACGCCGTTACGCGCGGCCGTGCATTTCAAAAGCACCTTCAACAGATCTAGGATCGCCAGCGCTTCGGGTGTCAGGCTCACGCCCATGTTGGGCTGAGGCACCGTTCTGGGATCGCGAGCCAACCCCAGGCGCACAACCTCGATAATCTCCCGGGCTCGACCCGACCGCGCAAATCCATCACTCAAGGTTCGCAGCTCGCCAAGCTGGGTAGCGTCGCTGGGCTGCTGGTTGGCGATATCGTAGAGGGCTTCGTCGCGGAGAATGCGGGCGCGGGGAACGTCCTGCTGCTGAGCGGCACGCTCTCGCCAGGCAGCCAGCTCCATCAGAACCGCCATGCCGCGACGGTTGCGTACTTTCAATTTCAAGCGCTTCCACGCTGTCTCGGGGTCGATCGTATAGGTTCGAGGGTCGATCAGTGCCGACATCTCCTCCTTCAGCCAATCGGTCCGTCCGGTGCGCTCGAGTTCCTGCTTCAGCTGGTCATAAACATCCCGCAAATGCGTGACGTCGCCGAGCGCGTAGACCAGTTGTTTGGCCGAGAGCGGTCGCCGAGCCCAGTCGGTGAAGCGGGAGGTTTTATCCAGATCACGGCCCGTGATCTTCTTCACCAGATTAACGTAGCTGATCGAGTCGCCAAATTTGCAGACCATGGCCGCGACTTGGGTATCGAAGATGGGCACCGGCACGATGCCGGCCTTGTAGAAAATGATCTCGACATCCTGCCGCGCGGCATGGAAAACCTTTTCGACCCGAGGGTCGGCCATGAGGTCGAAGAACGCTGAAAGGTCCAGTCCCGGCGCCATCGGATCAACGACGAATTCGAGATCGGGAGCGGGTCCGGCAATCTGAATGAGGCACAGCTTCGGCCAAAACGTCTGCTCGCGCATGAACTCCGTGTCTACAGCGACGAACGGAAACTGCGCGAGTTGCCGGCAGGCTGTGGCGAGCTCGAGGGAGGATGAGATCACGTGCATAGGCGTCCGATATAGCGCAGCGCAATCGGCATGTCTGTGCAAAACTGGCGACCGCTCCTGACCGTCCGCACGCGCAAGCTCTTGGCGGCCAAAGGGGTCTTGACGCACCGGCCGACTGAGACGTCAGTTTGATCGGTCCCTGCGTCGTCGGGTGAGGTTGCCTTGACAAAAGCAAAGGACCGATGCCCTGCTCCGCGCCGACATCACTCTATTTCTGAACGGAATTTAGACATGGCCGGAGAGTCCGACGCCAAAGCCCATCGCTACCGTTCGCACACGTGCGGCGCGTTGCGTTCGAGCGACATCGGCCAGCCGACACGACTTTCCGGGTGGGTCCATCGGGTGCGCGACCATGGCGGGCTGCTGTTTATCGATTTGCGCGACCATTACGGACTGACGCAGGTGGTCGCCGATCCGGAGTCCGCTGCATTCACGTCCGCCGAACTCGTTCGCTCGGAATGGGTGATATGTGTCGATGGCCTCGTGCGCGAACGTCCGGCGGGTACCGTCAACGAGGAGTTGCCCACGGGACGGATCGAGGTTTACGCCCATGCAATCGAGGTGCTGTCCGAGGCCAAAGAGCTTCCCGTGCCCGTCTTTGGCGAGCCCGATTACCCGGAAGATCTGCGCCTCACCTACCGCTTTCTTGATCTCCGCCGCGAAACTCTGCATCGCGCTATCATGACCCGAGTGGCGGTGATCCGGTCCATTCGCGATCGTATGCACGCGGCAGGGTTCAATGAGTTCGCGACACCCATTCTGACCGCGTCGAGCCCGGAGGGCGCGCGGGATTTCCTGGTTCCGGCGCGCGTTCACCCGGGCAAGTTCTACGCCCTGCCGCAGGCGCCCCAGCAATACAAGCAACTGTTGATGATTTCGGGCTTTGACCGTTACTTTCAGATCGCGCCCTGCTTTCGTGACGAGGATCCCCGCGCCGACCGGCTGCCGGGCGAATTCTATCAGCTCGACGTGGAGATGAGTTTCGTTGAGCAGAGCGACGTCTTCGCCACCATGGAGCCGGTGATCACCGGCGTGTTCGAGGCGTTTGCCGGCGGCAAATCCGTCACCAAGGATTGGCCTCGGATTCCCTACGACGAGGCCATCCGCAAATACGGCTCCGACAAACCCGACCTGCGCAATCCGATCGAAATGCAGAACGTGACCGAGCATTTTCGCGGCTCCGGATTCAAGATTTTTGCCTCCATGATCGGCAACGATCCGAAAGTCCAGGTCTGGGCAATCCCGGCGAAAGGGGGCGGCTCACGCGCCTTTTGCGATCGCATGAACGGCTGGGCGCAGAAGGAATGTCAGCCTGGGCTTGGTTATATTTTTTTTCGCGAAGGAGAGGCTGCGGGACCGATCGGCAAAAACATCGGAATAGAGCGGGCGGCTGCCATCCAGCGCCAGCTTGGTCTTGAAGCAGGCGATGCGGTCTTCTTTACAGCGGGGGATCCGGCCAAGTTCTATAAGTTTGCGGGCCTGGCGCGCGACGAGATCGGCCGCGAGTTGAAGCTCGTCGACACCAGCCGGTTCGCGTTGGCCTGGATTGTCGACTTCCCGTTCTACGAATGGAACGAGGACGAGAAGAAGATCGATTTCTCGCACAACCCGTTCTCCATGCCGCAAGGCGGGCTCGCAGCGCTTGAAGCGGCAAAGAGCAAGTACGAGTATCTGGCGATCAAAGCCTTTCAGTACGACATCGTTTGCAACGGTTATGAAATCGCGTCCGGCGGCATTCGCAATCATCGCCCCGATACGATGGTGAAGGCGTTCGGCATCGCGGGGCTCTTGCCCGAAGTCGTGCAGGCGCGCTTCGGTGGCATGTACCGGGCGTTCCAGTATGGTGCGCCGCCCCACGGCGGCATGGCGGCGGGGATCGATCGCATCGTGATGTTGCTGACGGGTGCCAAGAACCTGCGTGAGGTAGCACTTTTCCCGATGAATCAGCAGGCCAACGATCTGCTCATGGGTGCCCCGTCGGAGGTGGGACGCGAGCAGTTGCGCGATCTGTCGATCCGACTTGCCGTGCCCGATAAGACGGCGTGATGAACGCCTTGAACACCTACCATGTCCGGAATGGATGCTGGGCCAGAAGCGCGCTGTAATAGCGGGGGTCATGGGTTACCTCTTCGCCGGCCCAGGCGGGAATGCGCACGTCATCATGCTCCGAGGTCAACTCCACCTCGGCCAGAACGAGCCCGGCGTTATCGCCCACGAACGCATCGATTTCCCAAGTCCGGCCGTCAAACAAGAGCACATGCCGCGTTTTCTCGACGATGGCACCGACTGCAAAAGCCAGCAATTGCTCGCCATCGGCGATCGGGATCGGATATTCGAACTCGTGCCGCGAGAACCCGCTGAGGCTCGCCTTGACACTCAGATAGGCCGCTTCATTGCCGTCGATGCGGACCCTGACTGAAGCCAAGCCATCACGCGAGAGGTAGCCCTGACGCAGGAGGCGGCGGTGCGTTACATCGCGCTGCCAGCTGGCATCACGGACGAGAAACTTGCGCTCGATCTCTATGCCCATCAACGGCTGAGCCCCGGTTTTTGGATCACTCAGCGGCCCGCCGCGTAACCTTGCATGCCCCGCGGGTTGGCGGCGGCTCTGCGCCGTACGCCATCCTGTGACGCCGCTGTCAGCCGGCCTTCGGACCATTCTGGGCCGACCTCGACTTTATGGCCGCGGCGCTTGAGTTCCTGGATGGTGGCGTCGGGTAGGCGGCTTTCAACCACGACAACGCCGGGCCGGGCGCTGCGCGGCCAGAACGAGGCGGGAAAATGCTCGATGTGCCATGCCGGCGCGTCGATTGCCTCCTGCATGTTCATGCCGAAGTGCACGTGGCGCAGGAAGAACTGTGCGTTCCATTGATCCTGCTGATCACCGCCCGGGGTTCCCCATATCATGTACGGCTTATCGTCACGCAACGCCATGCCGACGGACAGTGTCGAACGCGGTCGCTTTCCCGGCGCCAAGGCGCCTGGGTGGGTTTCGTCGAGCCAGAACATCTGGGCGCGCGAGCCGAGCGGCCAGCCGAGTTCCGGAATGACCGGAGACGATTGCAACCAGCCGCCTGAGGGGGTGGCTGTGAACATGTTGCCGTCCCGGTCGATGACGTCGATGTGCACCGTGTCTCCGCGCGATTGGCCCATGGTACCGACGGTGGGCTCGCCCGCCCCCGCCGACGAAACCGAGTCGCGGCGATCCGATACGCTTTTGACGATGACCTTGCCGTAATAGCCCGCGATGGTGCCGGGTCTCTGCTCCATCGACGCAGAGGTTCCGATCTCGCGGCGCCGATCGGAATTGTAGCGCTCCGAGAGCAGCGTTTCCATGGGGACGTCGGCGAACTTGGGGTCGCCATAGAAGGCCTCGCGATCCGCGTAGGCGAGCTTGGCTGCTTCGATCCAAAGATGAATGAAATCGGGGTCTGTCGGACTGAGCCGGTCGAGATCGAAGCCCTTGAGGATCGCGAGCTGCTGCAACATGACCGGACCTTGTGTCCATGGACCAGGCTTCAGCAACGTGTATCGACCGTACGGGTACGAAACCGGGGCCTCGATGCTGGGCTTCCACTGGGCCATGTCCTCGCCGGTCAGCACGCCATAATGCGGACGACCGGAAACATCCATGACTTCTTGCGTGCGGCAGAACCGATCGATTGCCTCGGCCACGAAACCGTGGCTCCAGGCCCGGCCTGCGCGATCAATCTCGGCTTCGCGTGAGCCTCCCCCAGCCTCGGCCTCCTTGAGAATTCGCTCGTAGGTCTCGGCGTGCTTCAGGTTGCGAAACAGCGCCCCGGGTGCGGGAACGTGGCCGCCGGGCAAATAGACGGCTGCCGATGTCGGCCAGTGCTCTCGAAACAGGCTTTTCACCGTCGAGATGGTGGCGCAGGCCCTCTCGACGATCGGATGCCCATTGCGGGCGTAGCCGAGCGAGGGTTCAAGCACCTCGCGCAGGCGCATGGTTCCATAGTCGCGCAGGATAGTGAGGAAGGTCCCGAACGTTCCTGGGATGCAAGCGGCGAGAAGCCCCGTGCCGGGGATGATGTCGAGCCCGAGGCGGTCGCGATAGTGGCCGATGGTGGCGCCAGCCGGAGCCGGACCTTGGCCGCAAACGACTTCGGGCTTGCCCTTCCGCTGATCGAACACGAGGGCCGGGACATCGCCGCCGGGGCCGCACAGGTGCGGCTCGACGACTTGCAACGTGAACGCGGCGGCGATGCCCGCGTCAAAAGCGTTGCCGCCCCGCTCGAGGATCGACATGGCGACGGCGGTCGCGATCCAATGCGTCGTCGCGCAGACGCCGAACGTGCCGTCGATCTCGGGCCGCGTCGTGAATGTACCCGAGTTGATATTGGCCATGGCGACGTGCTCCGATCGGCTGCGTTCCCCGCACTTTGCGGCGAACCGGGAAGCCGCGCAATCGGCAACTGGTGCGCATGTCCGGGCAGATGGGCGTGATGCTCAAAACTCGGATCAGCCCCAAAAACGGCAGGCGATCGGTCCCAGGATGACGACGAAAAGCACCGGCAAGAAAAAGATCATCATGGGGACGGTCAGCTTGGGCGGCAGCGAGGCAGCCTTCTTCTCGGCATCGGCCATTCGCTGATCCCGATTTTCCTTAGCCATGACACGCAGGGCCTGCGCGACCGGCGTTCCGTAGCGCTCGGATTGGATGAGCGCGGTTGCGACCGCCTTGATACTCGACAGTCCTGTCCGCTTGCCGAGATTTTCATAGGCGATGCGCCGGTCCTGCAGATAAGACAGCTCGGCCGTGGTCAAGCTGTACTCCTCGGCGAGCTCGATCGAGGTGCTGACGACTTCCTTGGCGACCTTGCCAAAGGACAGCTCGATCGACATTCCCGATTGCACACAGATGAGCAGCATATCCAAAGAATCTGGAAAAGCCCCGCCGATCGCTTTTTGACGCTTGCCGATCAAGTTTTGGATAAACACGTTCGGAAGGTAGAATCCGGCAAAACCGGCGGCAAGCGCCATCCCCAGTTTGGCAAGCGGCGGATGGGTCAATTTGGAGAGCACGAAAACATAGAGCAGCGCAACGATCGTGACGATGATCGGCGCGACGAGCCGGAAAAACATGTACGTGACCAAAGGCGCCTGGCCGCGCAAGCCCGCCATCTTCAATTTCTCTTTTATCTTTTCGGACTCGAATGCATCTCGAAGGCCGAACTGGTTCACGATCTGCTGCATGAAGCCCTTCGGAGCCTGCCGCAACCGGCCTTGGCCTTCCTTCGACAGATCTGAAAGGCGTTGCACGCGCATCTTGTCGCGTTCCGTCGCCATCACCTTCATGCGCTCGCTGGCCCGGTCCTGCTGCAGCAGCGGCATGGCCAATGTGAGCACCGTTGCGAACGTGGCGACGCCAGCCAGCACCACGATCATGGTCTGAGGGTTGGTAAAGATTTCGATCAAATCGCTCACAGGAACTCCTGCTAGGCTTGTTCCGACGACGCTGGCCGATCGGCGCTTGTCCGATCAGTATTTGAAATTGATCATCTTGCGCATGATCAGCACTCCGCAGGTCATCCAGAAACCGGCGGCCATCAGCATGAAGTGCCCCAGTTTGGTCGTGAACAGCACCATGATGTAGGCGGGGTTCGACAAGTAGACCAAAAGGGTTACGACAAAGGGCAATGATCCCAGCACCCAAGCCGAAGCCTTGGCTTCCGCAGACAGCGATTTAACCTTGTTCTGCAGGGTTTTGCGATCGCGCAAAACGCCAGACAAATTGCCGAGTGCTTCCGACAGATTGCCGCCGGCTTGCTGTTGAATTCCGATCACGATGGCGAAGAACTTGACTTCCGGGGTCGGCACCCGGAGCATCATGCGGTCGAAGCAGTCCGCAATCGGCACGCCAACGCGCTGTTGCTCGACCATATCCTGGAATTCCTCCCTGACCGGTGACGGGCTTTCGCGCGCGATGATGTTGAGGCACTCGTTAAGCGGCAAACCGGATTTGACGCCACGTACGATGATGTCGATGCAATTGGCAAACTCGCTCGTAAACTTGGTCTGCCGGCGGGTGATCAACTTTTTCAGCACCCATTTCGGAATGCCGACGATGCCGACAAACGCGGCCGCGAGGGGAACGGCAATCGGTGCGCCTGGAACGCCGATGAATATGCCAAGCCCGAGCAGGAGGCCGAATCCCACGCCGAAAATCCAGAATGTTCGCGGAGTGATCTCCAGTCCTGCACGCTGCAAGCTGACCCGAAGGGATACTTTCTCCTTCTTTTTCTGGTTCTCCTCGATATCCCGGATGCTGTCGGAAACTTGCTTCCGCCGGCTGTTCACCTCTTCGTCCTTGGTACGCCGAACCGTGCGGTTGATCTTAGTCTCTGCTACGCCGGCAATGCGTTTGTCGGTGTTCATTTCGCCGGAAAAATAGGGATAGACGATCAAAAATACAGCAACCGCGGCCGCCAAGGCAACGACGACCGAGATGATGAGCTGATTGGAATCGATCGAGAGATCAAGCATCAAATCTCTCCCAATGTTTGGCCGTGCTCATCGCGCACTTCTGAGTCGGTCAGTGCTTTGGCGAGACGCTCGGTCTCGCCATAATATTGCGCCCGCTCCCAAAAGCGTGGGCGAGCAATCCCGGTTGAGCGATGCCGACCAAGGATTTTACCGTTCGCGTCCTCGCCGGTGATTTCGTAGACCAGCAAGTTCTGCAACGTCACCACGTCGCCTTCCATGCCGAGAACCTCGGTGATGTGCGTGATCTTCCGCGAGCCGTCGCGCAGCCTGGATGCCTGGACGATGATATCGACGGAGCCCGTGATCATCTCGCGAATGGTCTTGCTGGGCAGCGCGTAGCCGCCCATCATGATCATGGATTCCATGCGGCTGATGGCCTCGCGCGGGCTGTTGGCGTGGAGCGTGCCCATCGAGCCATCGTGCCCCGTATTCATCGCCTGAAGCAGGTCGAAAGCTTCCGGTCCGCGGACCTCGCCGACGATGATCCGCTCGGGCCGCATACGCAGACAATTCTTGACCAGATCGCGCATCGTGATCTGGCCCTCTCCCTCGAGGTTGGGAGGTCGGGTCTCGAGGCGTACAACGTGAGGCTGCTGGAGTTGGAGCTCGGCTGAATCTTCGCAGGTGATGATGCGTTCGTCGTTGTCGATGGTTGCCGAAAGGCAATTGAGCAATGTTGTTTTGCCCGAGCCCGTGCCGCCGGAAACCACGATGTTGCAGCGAACGCGGCCAATGACCTCAAGGAGCGAGCGTCCCGCCGGCGTGATGGACCCGAACTTTGTCAGTTGCTCGAGACGCAACCGATCTTTCTTGAATTTTCGAATGGTTAGCGCGGGGCCGTCGATCGCAAGCGGCGGCGCGATTACGTTGACACGCGATCCGTCGGGCAATCGTGCGTCGCAGATGGGGCTCGATTCATCGACGCGTCGCCCGACCTGGCTCACGATGCGCTGACAGATATTCATCAGCTGCGCATTGTCTGCAAACCTGACGCCGGTCTTGATCATCTTGCCGTTGACTTCGATGAAGGTGGCCGAAGCGCCGTTCACCATGATGTCGGCGATGTCGTCGCGGGCCAGCAACGGCTCCAGGGGCCCGTAACCGAGCACGTCATTGCAAATGTCCTCAAGCAGCTCTTCCTGCTCTGCAATGGACATGACCACGTTCTTGAGCTGGATGATCTCAGTGACGATGTCACGGATTTCCTCCCGCGCCGCCGCAGTGTCGAGCTTGGCTAGCTGCGTGAGATCGATGGTGTCGATCAGCGCGTTGAAAACGGTGGTCTTGACGTCATAATATTCTTCCGAGTGCTTGCGCTGAGGTTCGCTCACATCGGGAGCCGGCGGCGCGGGGGCAGCCGCTGGCGCGGCTTTGAGTTCCACCTTTGCAGCCTGAGGGGTGGCTCCCGGTTGGGGCGCCCCCCGTCTCGGCGCCGCCGTGGCATCGTTGGATCGTCGTCCGAACATACTCACTCCTTAGCGTTTTAGCTTGAAGCGCTTGAGCAGTGGCCCCAGTGCTGATTTTTTCTCGACTTTGTGCTCACGACGGCCGGTGAGCGCCATCGCAATGTCACGGAGGGGCTGCACTGATTTCGCTTTGGCCGACAACTCTTCGATCATCTGGCCATTGTTTGCGGCCTGACCGAACGTTTCGCAGTCGAACTCGATGAGAGCGGTTGCCTTCAAATCGAGAGCCGTCTCGAAGTCCTTGATGGGAATCTCCGGCCGTTTCGGCATCCCGAGCATGTTCATGACGAGCAGCGGCGGCTTGTCGTTGGTTCGGTGCTGCTTCAGCGTATCAACGAGGTTTTTGGCATTGCGCAAACTGGCCAGATCTGGTGCCGCGGTGATGACGATCTGGTCGGCCTGCATCAGGATGCGGCGCGTCCAAGCCGTCCACATGTGCGGCAGGTCGATCGTTACGTACGGCACACTCTGGCGCACGACGTCGAGGACGATGTCACACGCGTCAGGCGTCAAATCGTAGTCTCGGTCGAGCGTGCCCGGCGCCGCAAAGAGACTCAGATGCTCCGAGCATTTCGTCAGCAAGCGGTCGAGCAGAACCTCGTCGAGACGGTCGGGGCTTCCGAGCGCTTCAGCAATGCCCTGCACCGGATCTTGATCGAAATCCAGTCCGGCGGTGCCGAACGCCAGATCGAGATCGGCAATGACGACGCTGGATTGCAGGACGTTGGAGATGCTCCAGGACGCGTTGTGGCAGATGGTTGAGGAGCCCACGCCGCCCTTGGCGCCCACGAACGCAAAGGTATGGCCGATCGGATCGGCATCGGGTTGATTATAAAGGTTGGAAATGCTCTCCATCAGTTTCATCGGCGACACCGGTCCGATGAGGTATTCGCTGACCCCCCGCTTCAGAAGCTCTCGGTAAAATACAACATCGTTCATGTGGCCGATGACGAGAACCTTGGTGCCAGCGTCGCAGCATTCAGCCAATTTATCGAGCTCAGCGACGAGCGCGGGCCCTGGCAGCAGCGATTCGATGATGATCAAGTTAGGGGTCGGGCTTTCCTGAAAATGTGCAACTGCCGCCAGGGCGCCGCCCATCTGAACCGTGACGTGGGCCTTCGACAGTCGCCGGTCCTCGGACGCGATCTCGAGGGATTGCGCCGTCGCATCGTTCTCGCAAAATCCCTGGATAGAGATGCGCGGAATCGGACGGACCTGATCATGCGACACAGGTGCTCCCGCATCGTCGGGCGTTACGTCTCGGCCCGCGCCAGGGTGGACTGCGGCCGAACTTTGGGCTGAGTTGCTCATGCGGCCTTGCTCCTACTGTGCACCTTTGACCAGGACCTTCTCGTCCTGATCTTTCTTGGTGATCGTTGATTCGCCCTTAACAAACTTCTCCCACACCGAATCTCGCCGCTCGGCGATGGCCGGTGTCATCGTCCTTGGTCCGAGCAGGTCGGCCGGATTGGCGATTTGGGACGCGAAATTGCGCTGCGTCGCACAGCCGAAGTTGGGATACGGCAGGTTGCGACCGTCGTCGGCGACGTTTGCCGACCAGTTGCCACACGTTGGCCCTTCGGCGATCAGGCGGTCGAAGGAAATGCGGATCGGAGGCTGGGGCTCTCGCGCCGAATGATAGGGCTGGATGAGCACACGCCTTTCATCAAGGCCGTAGTCGCTCAGCAAGAGCCGCAGATCGGACACCGCGTTCATTGCCGCCACTTCGTTCGGCGAACCATTCGGGACGGAGATGGTCAGGCGTCCATTGCCATCTCCGCTGCGATAATGGTTCAGATAGCCCAGCACCTCCGAGCGCTGATGGGGCGACAGACCTGGCGATCCCCGAACCACGCGGACGGTGAGATGGGCTGGGTGCTGGGTGACGACAATCGGGTGTCGGTGGGCAGCTTCGACCAAGGTCCAACCCGCGACCTGGCCCGTTGCTTCTTCGCCAGGGCGGCATCCGGCAAGGGTGAGCGCATGCAACGAGAGCAGGACCAGCCCCACGCATGGCATGCGGTAGCGGGCCGTGCTTTCAGCCAACCTTGGAGCGCGAGGGGACGCCGGAGTCTTCGCATGAAAGGGCATGATTGTTTTCCAGAGCTCCGGCATCAGTCCACAATAAATCCGATCGACTCATCTTTGATGCTGCCTGCCGCAATCGGCATCACGCCGCCCTTGGCGTAGACGCGGTTCATGTGCCCGAGCAGATTGGATTTGAGGTCGGATGCGGCAGCCAGACCGTCAGTCGGGGAGGCGAGGTTCTGCCTGGCCTGCGGCTTCACCGTGTAAGGCGTGACGAGCACGACAAGCTCGGTTTCGCGCTTGATGTAGTCCTGGCTGCGGAACAGGGTGCCCAGGATCGGCAGGTCCTTGAGGCCGGGCATGCCATCGATATTCTTGCGCGTATCCTCCGACAGGAGTCCCGCAAGCGCCAGGGTGCCACCGGAGGGAAGCTCGACGGTCGATTCGGCCTGTCGCTTTTTCAACGCCGAGATCGAGATGCCCGATAGTGTCACAGCGCCTGCGTTGGAGAGTTCGGACACTTCGGTGCGGATCTTCAAGTTAATGCGTCCCTCCGACAGCACGATGGGGGTAAAGGACACGCCGACGCCGAATTCCTTGTAGGTCACGGAAACTTTTCCGGTGCTGTCCACCGTCGGGATCGGGTATTCGCCGCCGGCGAGAAACTTTGCGGTTTCGCCTGAAATTGCTGTCAAATTCGGTTCAGCCAGCGTGCGCACAAGACCGTGCCGCTCCAGCATGCGGATGGCGTGCGAGACCCTGTTGCCGGGAGTTCCAGCACCGCCCGAAGCACCTGAGTTGGTGAAGCCCTCGGTCGTGCTTTTGGTGAAATTACAGAGCGCGCCCAACGCGCAACTCCCGCTGGGAGTGGTGCCGATGATCGGAACGGGAAGCCCGCCCAGGCCCGCCGCCGCCGTCAGCGGCAGTGCGTTCTCCGTCAGCAGGCTGGTGGAGAAGTTGCCGGCGTTGATCGCGGCACCAAGATTGATGCCAAACTGCTTCAGTACCGATCGCTCGACCTCGGCCACCATCACGCGAAGCATGACCTGTTCCTCGGCATCGACCTGCAGCAGGTTGATGACTTTTTGCCTCGCTCGGGTATCGCTCTCGGGATTCGGCTGCACGATAAAGCGGCTGGCGATATCGCTCGCCCGGGCGCTGTCGGACGGATTGCGCACGCCGCCGGTCAGGATCACCGTGTCGTTCAGAATCTCGGCCTTGATGCTCGAGCCCGGGATAAGCCGGGCGAAAAGAGAGTCCAGCGGCGCCGTGTCGTGCTCGACAACCACCTCGAGCGTCAGGATCTGCTGGCCCTTGGCGTCGAAAAAGAAGGCGTTCGATTGACCAAACTTCTTGCCGATCAGATACACCCGGTTCGATTGCTGAACCACGGCATCCATGATCTCCGGGTTCGATACAATGACGTCGCGCAGGTCGCGGGGCAGCTCGAGCAGCATCGACTTATTTCGCGCCAGCTTGATGCCGCGGTGCTGGGTCACTCCGTCCCGCTCTTTGATGCGTAGCACCGACTGGTGATCTGGATTGAACAGAGGCGGCCCCGAAACCCGTCCGCCGCTCGATCGCAACCTGCCATCCTCCGCCAGGCTGAGGGGGGATAGCGCGCAGAGCCCGACCACGGCGGCGGCAAGGCCGGTCATCATCGCGCCGGCGAGCGACGGGTTGAGTTTCCGCATGAGCGTTCAAGCCTTCTGACGAGCGAGCCTGACTGGTGCACGCAGACGCAACCGACGGACGCGGAACGGACAGGGACGCTGAAGGAACAGAGTGCGAAGCGGTCGACACCGACGGCTCAGTCGCTACCCACGCTGGCGGCCGTAACGATAAAAGCGAACCGCTCCGTCCTTCTGCTTTTTACTCGTCTCGACGGCGAGTTCCTGATCTCCCCTGCGAAAATCAGTGATCGAGCGCAGCGAGAGATTGATTTCACCGCCTTTGAGCTTGGCGGCCGCAACCAGTTCAGCTTCATCAGGTGAGAGTTCCAGGGTCACGGTCTTGCCGTCGGTTTGTTTGCTGCCGTCCTTAGCCGTTATGTTCTGTCCGATGGCCAGGATGCGCACATTGGCGAGCAACAGTTCACTTTCCGCTTCCTCGGTATTGCCTTTTTTGGCGACTCTGCGGACCAGGATAAGATCGACGTAATCGTTCGGGAGCACCAGGTTTGCGACGCCGGTGTCCTCGCTGATCTTGATCGAGACGGCCCGCTTGCCCTTCGGGAGGATCGAGGCGAGCACGCCGCCCTCGCCGGCCTTGGCGAGCTTGGTGGTGGTGATCATCTCGTTGGCCAAGATCGGCGTGCGCGCGATGCCGCCGGCATGCTGCTGTGTGGCGCACTCCGCCGTCTCGCACCGGATGGCGCCGGGCGGGGGAGCATTTTCGGGGAACTCCTGCCAGCGAAAGTGTTGCGCGTTGGTCGCCGTGCCGAGCTGGATATCCATTGCCGCGACGAGGACCTTTACGGTCTTGCTTTGCACTTCGCGCACCACCTCTTTAGGCTTCTGCACGATCGTGCGTGACAGCATGAGCACGCCCAGCGCGCAAACTGAAGCGATGCCAATGCCGATGATCTGGGATCGTTTCATGCCGCGGCAAATCCTTCAGAGCCCTCGAGTAGGGAGGACCAGCAGCGGAAGCATGGGACAAAAGTGTCAAGGCGTCGTTAACGTTATCTTGCGCTGAGCCAACTGGGCTTGGCCGTACCAAGTCACACGGCAAGGCTCGTCAGCCATTTCGTCGAGGGATAGATGGCCAACCCCGCGAGCGCCAAGGCGATGCCGTAGGGAATGCCGCAGGTTTTCTCGTGCAGGCGCATGGCCCAGGGCTGCCGGCACAACCAGAGCGGCGGCATGGAGGCGCGATATTTGAGGAGCAGGATGGAGAGTACTCCGCCGAAGCTTGCACCGATAAGAACGAATTGAAGCAGGTTTTCAAAACCGAACCAGAGGGCGACGGCGGCGAGCAGTTTGGCGTCTCCCCCACCAATCCCGCCAAGCGAGAACAGGACAATCCCCAGCACCAGCATGCCAAGTCCGGCTGCCATGTGCCAGAGCACATCGGTTGTGTCGAGATGACTGAAGGGCACCGCAACGAAGAAGGCGACGACAAGGACGATTGAGATTCGGTTGGGTATCGTCATCGTCAGCAGGTCGAACACTGCGGCCAGCGCCAGCGCCATCGGAAACACCAGGAATAACCCGTACTCTAACATTGGCGGCACCTTTGTGCGCTTGAGAGGAACGGCCAACGTGCAGGATAGCGGGAATTGCTGCTCATACCGCTAAAAGGCTGCGCCGACAGCTGCCATGATGCCTTCGAGCGAAGCGGCGACTTGCGGCACGGTGGTCACCAGGGCAACGCTGAGGATTCCGACTAGAATGCCGTACTCGATGACGGTCGCGCCGGACTCATTCTTGAGTAGGGCGAGCAGGAGAAAACGCATGGCTACCATCACCTAAAGTGATTGTGAGTCGGATCCGGGCGGCCAATCGCCATCCTCTAAATGAACCGCCCGATCTCAGAGAAATCGGGCGGTCTTTTAGGTAGATACAGGAGCGACCAGTTTAGGCCGCAGGCGCCTGAGCTTGAAGCTGAGCTGCGACCCGGTTGAACAGAGCGCCAATTTCAGTGCCAAGGGCCGTAGCTCCCGCAATAATTGCGAGGGCGATGAGGGCGGCAAGCAAGCCATATTCAATGGCCGTGGCGCCCGACTCGTCTTTTGCAAAGCTCTTGAGGATCTTCTGCATGCTATTTCTCCCAACTCTGTTGACAGGACGCTTATGCGCCGAAGTCCATCGGCCTCTCATGCCGTGCTGAACTAGACCGACACTAGGGGTAACGAGTTTCGAGATAGTAAAAAATCTAGGTTAGCGGCTGCTAAGGACATCTCCCGTTTCCAAGACCAAATAGTAACAAATAGGTATTTCAGTATCGCCTATGGCTAACGGCAAATTACCGCAAGTAACAAGGCTGAATTCTTCCCTGTCTGCGGGATTGCGAAAAGATTATTTGGTTTAATCAATCTTTAAAGGCGGCGAGCTTCTCAGCGGCGACTTGGGTCGGCTTCACGTGAGAGCTGTCTTGCACTCGCAGCGTTTCAGTTAGTGCGCCTATTTTCGAGGAATTAGCACTTCCTCAACCGCTCGGTGCCCAAATGCAGAAAGCTGGCGGAGAACTTAGATCATGACTGGATCCTTGCAGACCTACCGCTCATGCGCCTTGGTCGGCGCTTTCGCGCTCTGTGTCGGCGGTATGGGCGGATTTGTGCAGGGCGTCCTGGCCGCCGATGATCTGGTGGTCAAGTATGACCAGTCGCAGCTCGTCAAGCTGCCGGTCCCGGTGACAGAAATCATCATCGGCAATCCAACCATCGTGGAAGTGACGGCTCACTCGCGCTCGATGCTCATCGTGACCGGTAAGACGTTCGGCATCACCAATGTGATCGCCCTCGATGCGGAAAAGAACACGATCTACGAAAGCCGTGTCATGGTCGTTCGTGACGAGGGCAAGGTCGTCAATCTGCAAAAGGGGGGCAAGCGCGAATCCTACAATTGCACACCGCAGTGCAATCCCTCGATCGTGATTGGCGACGATCCGGCCTATTTCAACAGCATCAAGTCGCTCTCGGAGAGCAAGATGAAGTACTCCGAACCAGCAGCCGAGTGAGCGATCAGCCAAGTAGCGACCGTTGGCTTTTTGTTCTTTCGCAACCTCGAGTATTGCGCGTTCAGCTCTAACGCCCTATCACTGCACGCTGGTCATTAACAGGTCGGCAGCGGACATATGGGTCGGCGATCAACGCACACGCCCGAGCAATTGCGGCATCTGATTTTAGATGCGGCGCAAGCCATCATCGAAACCAACGGCCTTGCCGGCCTGTCGGCGCGCGAGATCGCGCGGCGCATCGGGTACTCACCCGGAACCATCTACAACATGTTTCAGAACCTGGACGATGTTGTGTTGCATGTGGAGGCGCGCGTGCTGGATGCACTCGACCAGCGCATTGCAGCGGCACTCGATCACGGCGTCCCGGAAGAGAAGGTGACGCGACTTGCGGAGACCTATCTCGCCTTCACCAGTGAGCGGCCCAAGCTCTGGAACCTGCTGTTTGAGCATTACATGCCCGGCGGTTCGGACCTGCCGGCGTGGTATCAACAGAAGCTCGAGATGCTGATGACGCACGTCGAGTCGGCCATGGCGCCGTTGTTCCCCGATGAAGCGGCTCAGGCGCGGCAACGGGCGGCGCGCGTGCTGTGGGCCGGTGTCCACGGCATCACATCGTTGTCGACGGCCAACAAGCTGTCCAGCGTTACGACCGAGGCCGCGGCGCTGCTGGTCCGGGATCTCATCCATAACTACCTGGCGGGATTGCGAGCCAATGCCGCGGCTGGCACGAGGTCGTGAGCGCGCCGTCCTCAATCTGACTTGAGAGCTGGTTTCGGTAACGACCCGGTTTCAAGGGCTGGTGGCGCGTACGCGGCTTTCGCGTTTGGACTGCCGGCCCGATTTGCGTGAGCGGCAAACGAGCCAAACCAGCGTTCGCGCGGCAACAGCCGGCTCTGGACGCCGGTCCACAGGGGTTTCGAAGACATGCCGACGACAAAGCCTCCGACCGGCGGCGTCAGGGCAAAGGCGCCGAGCGTCGCCAGGCCCATCGCTACGGAGTGCCCGAGTTTGCGGTAGTCGAACAGCTTCAGGGCCGTACCGAACGAAGCCTTGATGCGCGTGTCCATCACATCGACGCTATACAGCTCATCCAAGGTCAGATGCACCATGTAGCCGATGAACATGAACCCGCCCGCCAGCCACGCGACGCCTTCGGGACGGCCAAGCATCGAACTGTAGATCACCGCCGTCACGAAGGCGAAGAACACGCCGGCCAGGATCGAATGGTAGATGCCGCGATGATAGGACATGCGGTGAAAGATTCCGTGGGCCACGTAGCGCACGCCGATAAATGTGGCGGCCGTCAAGATCCACAATTCCGCAATCGAGAGCTGCTCTGCGAAGGAGAACAGAGCGGCAAAGCCAAAGAATGCGGCCAAACCCGAGAACAGGGCGCGGCTTGGCCGGGAGTCCTTGAGATCGATGTCGGGCAGAATGCTGCCCAGCACCCCGGCGGCCGTCACGGCCACCAGGTTTTCAGGCGCGACCACGTCGGCCGCCAGCGTTAGTGTCGCCAGCATGCCGCTGACCAGAGTGCCGACGGCAATGTGCGTGCTGAAATTGGCCATGGGTCCCCCACTGCAGCATCAACGCGTCGCCTCGGCCGCAAGGTGCGAGGCTGGCTCGACGCGAACGCACCCGATCAGATTCGCAGCCGGGCTGATAGCATGCCGGGGGCCGAACCTGTGGGTGGAACCCCCCGCCTCCAAATCGGACCGCGCGACGGCAGGCCAATGGGCTAGGCTTCATAAGGGTGCCCCGTTGCTCTTCTGACACGGACAAACCCTGCTGGCGCGAGGACACCACCTGATGCACGCCGACGAGTTGAATGTCTCCCTCGTGACGGTGCGCGACTGGCTGCGCTATGCCGTCAGCCGCTTCCGCGAGGCGCGGCTGAGCTACGGGCATGGCACCAGCACGGATTTGGACGAGGCGGCGTTCCTTATCCTGGAGGCCTTGCATCTGCCGATCGACACGCTGGAGCCTTGGCTCGACGCGGTGCTGCTACACGAGGAGCGTACCCGCGTGGGCTCGCTGATCGAAGCTCGGGTTAGCACCCGCAAGCCAGCGGCGTATCTTCTCGGCGCGGCTTACGTTCGAGGGCATCGGTTCGTGACCGATGACCGCGTCATCGTACCCCGCTCCTATATCGCGGAGCTTCTGGCGGATGAGATCGAGGGCGGTGGCGCGGTCTCGGCGGTTACCGGATCGGGGAACGTCGAACGGGTGCTCGACCTGTGTACGGGTGGCGGCTCGATCGCCGTGCTGGCGGCGCTGGCCTTTCCCGAAGCGCACGTGACCGCAACCGATCTGTCGGCCGATGCGCTGGTTGTTGCGGTTCGCAACGTGGCGGACTACGGGCTGGAGTCGAGGGTGAGCCTCGCCCCCTCGGATCTGTTTGCAGCCCTTGGCGGTCAACAGTTCGATCTCATCCTGAGCAACCCGCCCTACGTGACGGATGCGGCGATGCGGGCCTTTCCCCCCGAGCATCGGGCGGAGCCGGCGCTCGCTCATTCCGGAGGCGCGGATGGATTGGACGTGGTCCGAAAAATTTTGGCGTCCGCCGGTTCATACCTGACCACCACAGGCACTTTGATCGTGGAGGTCGGCTGCGGGCGATCGTTGCTGGAAGCCGCCTATCCTGACCTCCCTTTCATCTGGCTCGATAGCGAGCAGAGCCGCGGCGAGGTGTTTGCGCTGGCTGGGATTGCACTGGCGGAAAGGGAGGCCACGCGAAGCGGTCGTCAGCGCAAGCCCCGCTAGAGCAGGCTTTTGCGTTTCCACAGACTGCGCTAGCATCAGTCTCCCGCCCTTGGTCAAGATGGAAGCATGGCGTTTCAAAATCCGTTCGCTACCCCCGCCCCGCGCGATCACGTCACCGGCGACTTTTCCGACGAGGAGGTGGTGCTCGCCAGTCGCAATCATAGCATCGCATTGGAGGCCTTGCGGTACGACGTGACGCCGATCGGCTTGCATTATCTCCTGCAGCACTTCGACATTCCCTACATCCCCGACATCGAGGCCTGGCGGCTCGAGATCACGGGTCGGGTCACTACCGCGCTTTCATTGTCGTTGGCTGAGATCAAGGGACTTCCCCAAACAACCGTCCGCGTCACCCTTGAATGCGCGGGCAACGGTCGTGCGCACCATGCGCCGCGCTATCCAAGCATGCCGTGGATGTACGGCGCCGTGGGTACGGCGGAGTGGACCGGCACGCCGCTAGCGGACGTGCTGAAGACGGCAGGACTCGATCGAGAGGCGATCGAGATCGCATTTATCGGCGCAGATCGGGGCTTTGACCGCGGCCATGAGCACAGTTTTGGGCGAAGTCTCAAGATTGCGGAGGCTCTGTCGGCCAATGTGCTGCTCGTGCATGCAATGAACGGGCAACCCCTGCCCCCTCAGCACGGCGCGCCTGTCCGCCTGATCGTTCCGGGATGGTATGGCATGGCTAGCGTCAAGTGGCTGCAGCAGATCGTGGCTCTCGAGCAGCCGTTTGACGGGTATCAGCAGGTTCACGGCTATCAGTACAAGTCGGCGAAGACCGATCCGGGCGTCCCCATTACACATATTCGCGTCAAGTCGCTGATGGCGCCTCCTGGCATCCCGGATTGGTATACCCAGCACCGTCTTGTGGACGCCGGGTCGACGCGCGTGCATGGCCGCGCCTGGTCGGGAGCGGGGGTGCCGATTGCCAAGGTCGAATTCGGTGTCAATGATCAGTGGCGCGATGCGGTCTTGAAGCCGACTACGCATCGTTTCGCCTGGAGCAGCTGGCATGTGGACTGGGAGGCAAGGCCGGGGAACTGCGTGTTGTCTTGCCGGGCCACCGATGCCAACGGCGCTGTCCAGCCGCTGACGTCGCTGTTTGATCGAGGCGGTTACGGCGGTAACAGTGTGCAAAAGGTCGAGGTGACGGTTCGATGAGTGCCCACCCGTCGGCGGACGTCGCCGTTCGACACGGCAGCGCCGATGACAGCACGATTGACGTTTCGGTCTGGCGCGGGGGGCAGGAGGGCTATTACCAAACCTTCACCGTACCCATGCGCGCCAGCCAGACCGTGCTCGACGTGGTGACGCATGTGCAGCGCCATCTGGACCCGACGCTCAGCTATCGCTTTGCCTGCCGCGTCGGCGTGTGCGGCTCCTGTGCCATGACGGTCAACGGCCGCCCACGTTGGACCTGCCGCACGCACGTCTCGAAAGTGATCGAGGGCGGGCGGTTGGAAATCGGTCCGCTCGCCAATCTGCCGGTCATCAAGGACTTGGCCGCGGACCTGAGCCGTTTCTTCGAAAAATGGCAGGAGGCGAAAGGCGTGTTTGTGCCCTCGCAGACGCGCTACAGCCCGGTCGAGGCTATTTCTCCCGAGACCCCCGCCCGGCGCGCCATCGACGCGGCCATCGAGTGCATCAACTGCGGCGTCTGCTATTCCGCTTGCGACACGGTGCGCTGGAACGAAGATTACATGGGACCGGCGGCCCTGAACAGAGCCTGGACGCTCGTCAACGACCAGCGCGATGCGGGCAACGCGGAGCGGCTTTATGCCGTGGCCCAGGGTGGCGGGTGTCACGCGTGCCATACCCACCAATCCTGCGAACAGCACTGCCCCGTCGGCCTCAATCCCACGGCCTCGATTGCCGGCCTCAAACGCCGCACGGTGCAGGCGTTCATTCGAGGCGAGAGCACGTGACCGTTCGGCTCTATGTGCTGCAGCGGGCGACAGCCGTGGTGATGGTGCCGCTCATCGTCGGGCATCTTGTCGTGATCTTTTATGCGACCCGCAAGGGTCTGTCGGCCGCCGATATCTTGGCGCGCACGCGCGGCAGCCTGACATGGGGGGTGTACTACGCCGTTTTCGTCGTTGCCGCCGCCATGCATGCCGCGATCGGCGTGCGTTCGGTGTTGCGCGATTGGGGACCACGGGCGCTGGCCCGGAACCCGAGGTCGCTCGATCTCATGATGTGGGGCTTGGGGCTGGTGCTACTGGCGCTGGGGCTGCGGGGCGTGACCGCGGTGGTGCTGTGATGGGTGGTCCGCGCGTCACGGCCAATCGACGCGAGCCACTCTGGCGTGCGGCCATGGTGCATCGGGTCTCCGGCCTGCTGCTGGCCTGCTTCCTGCCGCTGCATTTTCTGGCGCTGGGTCTTGCCCTCGAGGGCGAGGCACGGCTTGACGGGTTTCTCACGTGGACGGCCAACCCGCTCGTGAAAGTCGCGGAAGCGGGGCTCGTGGGTCTGCTGACGGTACACCTGCTCGGCGGCTTGCGTATTCTCGTGATCGAGAATTTGCCGTGGCGGAACGGGCAGAAGCGCATAGCCATGGGAGCCGTCGGGCTCGCGGTCCTATTGGGGGTTGCGTTTCTTCTTGTGGCGTGAGCGATTTCGTCGAGGCTCCAAGACGGCGCTGCGCGCCTTGACCGCGATGTCCGCTGCGCAGTCCCCGGAGTGCCTTGGTTGCGAGTTCAGGATCTGCCACGCATGATCGAACGCTCGACGACGGACATCCTCATCCTTGGCTCTGGCGGGGCCGGGCTGTTTGCGGCCCTGCATGCCCATCAAGCCAACCCGGGTCTTGAGATCACGGTTGCATCGAAGGGGCTGCTGGGTAAGTCGGGCTGCACGCGCATGGTTCAGGGTGGCTACAATGTCGCGCTGGGCCACGGCGATTCCGTTGAGCGTCATTTCATGGATACGATCGAGGGCGGCAAGTGGCTGCCCAACCAGGCGCTTGCGTGGACGCTGGTGACCAAAGCCATCGAGCGCGTGCAGGAACTCGAAACGAGATCGGCTGCTTCTTCGATCGCAATCCGGACGGGACGCTGCACGGCAAGGCCTTCGCCGGACAAACCTTCGACCGCACGGTGCATAAGGGCGACCTGACCGGCATCGAGATCATCAACCGGCTGATGGAGCAGGTCTGGGCACGTCCCATCCGGCGGCTGGAAGAACATCGCGCCGTCGCCCTGATCCCGGAACAGGGCGGCTCTGCGGGCAGCGGACCACCTGTCGCTGCAGTGCTGTTCGTCGACGTGCGGACGGGCGCGTTCCGCCTCGTCGAGGCCAAGGCTGTTTTGCTCGGCACGGGCGGCGGTCCGACGATGTACAAATACCATACGCCGTCCGGCGACAAATCCATGGACGGCCTGGCCATGGCGCTCCGCTACGGCCTGCCCCTGCGCGACATGGAGATGGTGCAGTTCCATCCCACGGGTGTGCTCGCGGGTCCACATACGCGCATGACCGGCACCATCATCGAGGAAGGGCTGCGGGGTGCCGGCGGCTACCTGCTCGACGGGGCCAAGCAGCGTTTCATGTTCAACTATGACCCGCGCGGCGAGCGCGCCACGCGCGACCTCGTCTCGCAATCGATGTACCGGGAAATGCAAGCTGGCCGGACGACGCCGAACGGCGGCCTCTACATCGCCATGGGCCATCTGGGGCCGGACACGGTGCGCCGGCAGTTCAAGGGCATGGTTGAGCGGTGCGCCGATTGCGGGTTCGATCTTGCGGGCGGCCTTGTCGAGGTGGTGCCGACGGCGCATTACCTCATGGGTGGCGTGATCTGCAACGTCGATACCTCGACGGATGTCCCAGGCCTCTACGTGGCGGGAGAAGACGCTGGCGGCATGCACGGCGCCAATCGGCTCGGCGGCAACGGGGTCGCCAACTCGACGGTATTCGGCGGCATCGCCGGCGAAACAATGACCGCCCACATCAAGGCGAGCCTGGTCGCTCGCCGGCCCGATATGGGATTAGTCGAGGCCGAGATCGCCCGCGCTGAAGTACCGTTCACGCGCCCGCCTGGCGACATGAACCGCCTGCGCGACACGCTACTCGACCTGATGTGGGACGATGTCGGCATCATCCGCCAACGGACCGGGATGCTGCGGGCGCTGCAACGGTTGGCCGAGCTTGAAAATGAACTCATGCGAACCGGTGTGGCCGACAGCAACCGGGCGTTCAACCTGACTTGGCACGATTGGCTCAATCTGCGCTCGCAGATCGAGGTGTCCAAGGTTGTGGCACACGCGGCGCTGATGCGTGAAAACAGCCGGGGCGCGCATTATCGGGAGGATTTCACCGAGCCGGGGGACTTGGCCACCTCGACCTTCACGGTGGTGCGGCAG
>JBKJYG010000477.1:0-12048 GCA_046715905.1 Hyphomicrobiaceae bacterium
GTGAAAGGCTAGCAAAGTGGCGCAGCATGAGCGCTGCTCAAGCATCCTGCGCAAAGTACGTGAACTTGGGCTCGCCGCCTGGCGGATCGGAGGAAATGCCGCTCTGCAGGGCCACCGAAATATCGATCAGGCGCCGCGCCATGGTGATTATCCTTCAGCCTTTTGGCACCACAGCTAAGCGCAGTTTGAGCAGGCGTGCCAGTGGGCGGAGCGGTCCGTCGTTCCCGCCTCGCAGCGCAGCGTGCTCGCGGCTTGCGCTAAAACGGGGGCAATGACAGGCTAAGAGCGCGGACGGGCCGGCGTCCGGGTGCACTCCCCGGCAGAGTACGGGAGGCTGGTCAGGATCGTCTTTCGTCCTATCGCGTTGAACGGTCAATCTACAGAGGTACCGATGTTGCAAGGCCTGCGTACAATCATCTATCCGGTCGCCAATCTGGTGACGGCTACGGCGTGGTATACGGCCGTTGCTGACTGCCGGCCCTACTTCAATGAGCCTTTCTATGTGGGTTTCAACATTGGCGGCTATGAACTGGGCCTGCTGCCCGGCAGCGATGCCGACGTGGCGACGGGTCCGGTGACCTATTGGGGCACCAGCGACATTGTGGCCGAGCACGCGCGCTTGCTGAGCCTGGGCGCGACGCCCAGAGATCCGATCCGCGACGTTGGCGAGGGCATCAAGGTGGCGACCGTCGAAGACGCCGATACCAATATCGTGGGCATTATCGAAAACCCGCATTTCAAGCTCGCGGGCACCGTCTAGCGCGTCGGCGTTTCGCGAGTTTTGCACCGCAGTCAGTCCTGAGCTTTGGAGACGATCATGACGGAGAAGCCTCTTATTCCACTGTCGGCGGTCACCTGGGTTGGAGAGGGCCTGGCGCGACCGGAATGTGTGCTGACGACGGCCAAAGGCGAGGTGTTCGCGGGCGATCATCATTCCGGGATCTCCCTCATCGGCGCGCCCACGCGCACGATCGTCGGGGCGCCTCCAGGGTTCCTGCCCAATGGCGTCGCCATGCGTTCCGATCGGCAGTTCCTGATCGCCAATCTCGGCCCCGGCGGCGGCGTGTGGCGGCTCGATCGGGATTGGCGGCTGTTTCCGCATCTCTTCGAGGCTGATGACGAGCTGCTGCGCGTCTGCAATTTTGTGGGCCTCGATACAGCGGGCACCGAATGGATCTCCGTCTCGACGCGACAGCACCCGCGCGAGAAATCGTTCAAGCCGGGTTTCGGAGATGGCTTCATCGTCCGTCGCGACACAGCAGGTGCGCACATCGTGGCCGACGGCATCGGCTTCACCAACGAGTGCCGCGTCGACCCAACCGGCGCCTGGCTCTACGTCAACGAGACCGTGGTCAAGCGCATCTCGCGCTTTCCGGTCAAGGGCCACGGGCTCGGGCCGAAAGAGGTCGTGCACGAATTTGGTCCGGGCGAATTTCCCGACGGTTTTGCGTTCGACTGCGAGGGTGGCGTTTGGATTGCGTGTGTTTGCGCCAATCGGGTGATCCGGATCGAGACCAACGGCCGGCGCACCCTCATCCTCGATGATGCCGATCCAGCCGACATCGCGACGGCCGAGACGTTTTTCAACAACGGCAAGGGCGGGCGTGAGCATATCGAAATCGGAGCGCGACGAGGGCTCAAGAACATCGCCAGCGTTGCCTTCGGCGGGCCGGACTTGAAGACCGTCTATCTCGGCAATCTCGCCGGCAATGCGATCCCGACCTTCCGCTCACCCATCGCCGGCGCGGAGCCCGTGCAATGGCGCTTCTGAGCCGCCGTTACCAAAGCAGCCCCGACACCAGCCTCGCAAACAGTCGCATGGAGATGCGGGAGCATGCAGCCGGACAGACCTGAATTGCGCAAACGCCCGGCCAACTTCGTCGCCCTCACGCCGCTGAGCTTTCTCGAGCGCGCGGCCGAGTTTTTCGGCGGCCGGACGGCCGTCATCCATGGCGAGCGCCGTTTCACCTATGTTGAGTTCCGGGCGCGCGTTCATCGACTGGCGAATGCCTTGGCCATGGCGGGCATAGGGCGAGGCGACACGGTGGCGATCGTTGCCCCCAATGTGCCGGCCATGCTGGAGGCGCACTTTGCCGTGCCCATGCTGGGCGCCGTGCTCAATCCTCTCAATATTCGCCTTGACGCGGCATCGATCGCCTTCTGCCTCGAGCACGGCGAGGCGAAACTGCTGCTGGCCGATCGTGAGTTTCACGCCATCGTCGCGCCGGCGCTCAAGCGGCTGGGCAAGCTGGCGCCGAGGGTCATCGACATCGCGGATGCAGAGGTGCCGGACGCGCTTGCACTCGGCGCGACCGAGTACGAGACCTTCATCAGCGCCGGTGATCCGGACTTTCGGGGCTCGGGTCCGCTCGACGAATGGGACTCGATCGCGCTCCTTTATACCTCCGGCACCACCGGTAATCCCAAGGGCGCGGTGTACAGTCATCGCGGGGCCTATCTTGGAGCGTTGTCGAACGCGCTGACGTTCAAGCTCGATCACGAGAGCCGGTATTTGTGGACGCTGCCTATGTTCCATTGCTCGGGATGGACTTTCACGTGGGCGGTGACCGCGGCGGCTGGCACCCACGTCTGTCTGCGGCGCGTGGAACCGAAGCGGATCTTCGAGCTCGCGGCCGAGCATGGGGTGACGCACATGTGCGGCGCGCCCATCGTGCTCAACATGCTGGTGCATGCCCCCGACGAGGTGAAGTGCAAACTGGTGATCCGGCCCAAGGTTGCCACCGGCGGCGCGGCTCCTCCGGCCATCGTGATCGAGCGCATGGAGGCCATGGGTTTCGAGGTGCTGCACCTTTATGGCACGACGGAAAGCTACGGGCCGTCCACCTATTGCGCCCATCCGGTGGAATGGGACGCTCTGCCAGCGGACGCCCGCTACCGCAACATGGCGCGGCAGGGCGTGCCGACCGTGCTGATCGAAGACATGCGCGTGGCGGTACCCGAGACGCTCGAGGCCGTGCCGCGCGATGGATCAACGCTGGGCGAGATCATGCTGCGCGGCAATACGCTGATGAAGGGATATTTCAAAAACCCGGCCGCGACCGACGAGGCGTTCGCGGGTGATCTCTACCACTCGGGTGACGTCGCAGTGTGGCACGCGGACGGCTATATCGACGTGAAGGATCGCTCCAAGGACATCATCATCTCGGGCGGCGAAAACATTTCCTCGCTCGAGGTTGAGGAGGTGCTGTTCCGGCATCCCGACATCATGGAAGCCGCGGTGGTGGCGCGGCCTGACGCGACTTGGGGAGAGACGCCGTGCGCCTTCGTCACGCTGAAACCGAGCGCCCGGGCCGTCACGGAAGCGGACATCATCGCATTCTGCAGAGCTAACATGGCCCGCTACAAGGTTCCCAAGACGATCGTCTTCGGACCGCTGCCAAAAACCTCGACTGGCAAGATCCAGAAGTTCGAGTTGCGGCTTTTGGCGAAGCAGAGGTGAAGACCGTCAAAGGTTCGGACAGCCCAACAACGCCAGCCGGACGCCGATATAGCGCTGGGAATGCTCCGATAGGCCGGTGAGAGCGCGGCAGTGCCAGCGCGGAGTGGCGGAACTAGACGGCACCGCCGCCAACCCGCCTGAGAGCGCCGCCAACCGTGTCCGTGCCGTGGCCGTGGCTCGCCGGCCATCGGGGTTGAAGGGAAGTTTGGTCAGAGCCGTGCTGTAATCCCCGATCGCGCGATCGCGGGCTCCGAGCGCTTCGTGAACCTGGCCCCGCGTGGCGAATGGCTCAGCGAAAGCCGCGTTCAGGCTGATGCTGCGATCCAGATCATCGAGTGCGCCTTTCAGGTCATTGGTGCTGAACCGCAGCAGCCCTCGGTTCAGCAGAGCCTCCCACTGGTGGGGATCGATGCGCAAAGCAGCGTCGAGCAGCGGAGCAGCGCGGGCGGGGATTTGGCGGCGCGTCAAGAGCCGGCCGAGCGCGCTCATCGCTTGCACGTTGCGCGGATCAAGTTTGAGCGCCTCACCCAAGTCCCGCTCGGTGTTCTCGAGGTCATCGAGATAGTACGCCACCACGCCGCGCGCCAGGTAGGCGTCCGCGCTTTGCGCACCCGAAAGTTGGAAACCCTCTGCCGCGTCGCGCAGGGCGCCTTCACGATCGCCGCGGATCGCGAGCGCAACGCCGCGCAAGAAGTAGAGCCAGGGATCCCGGTTATTGACCTGCAATCCCGCGCTGAAGGCTTCGAACGCCAACGTCGCCTCCCCCTTGTCGGACAGCGCCGCGCCGAGGAAGCGCCATCCGTTCTCGGAATTGGGGTCAAGTTTGACGGCGCGCTGGAAGTCCGCGACAGCTTCGTCGAGCCGGCCCGCCCGGAAGAAGACAAAGCCCCGCAGATTATAAGCGTCAACGTTTGGATGAAGTGTGATGGCTGCCGTGAAGTCCTCGATCGACCGGCCATATTCGGCAATCTGTTGCCGCGCCAGCGCGCGCTTCTGGTGAGCGCGGGCGCGGATTACGGGACTGGGCTGATCGGCACCTTGCCGGTCGATGACGGCCGAGCACGACCGTACCACAATCTGCCGATCGACCGCCTCCTCGCAATCTTTTACCTCGCGCTGAGCTGTGAGGCGGCCAGCATCGGGCGCTTGCGCGCGTGCGGGGGTGACCGCCGCCCAGAGCAGGCCTGAGACGGCAAGCGCGAAGCATGCTCCCTCAGCCCATACCGTGCCGGCTCCGCGCCGGCTCTGCAATCCAAGCCCTGCCAAGATCATTGAGGCCAACCATCAATTCGTCTGTCCGAGACGGCGCAGGGCATCGGTGGCGGCTTGGTTCCCAGCCTCGACTTGCAGCGTGGCGCGATAATCGTTGATCGCGGACTGGCGCTGGTTGCGACGCTCGTAGGCGTCGGCGCGGGCGAGATAGACCTCGGGCGTACGCAAACCGAAGTTGACCGCCTGTGTCAGATCGGCGATGGCCCGTTCACTGTCGCTGCGCCGGGCGTGCGCAAGGCCACGCAGGCGGAAGGCGTCGGGATTGCGTGCATTGCGACGGATCACCTCGTTAAGGTCGGCGATGACGCGCTCGGTGTTGCCGGATTGCCAATGCAGGCGCGCACGCTGCGTCAGGAGATCGACGTTGCCAGTATCGAGCGCGATCGCCGCCGTGAAGTCCGCAAGCGCGCGGTCGTTCTGACCTGAGCCTTGATGCAGGCGTGCACGCAAGGCGAGGAGCGGCCCATTCCTCGGATCGAGACGCAGGATTTCATCAAGATCGGTCAAGGCGCGCTCGCGGTCGCCCTGGCGCAAGCGGAGATTGGCGCGCTGGGTCAAGGCTGCAACGTTGGTCGGGTTGATCCGCAACGACTGCTCCAGGTCAGTGCCGGCACGGTCGAGGCGATTGCGCTGGATTTCGACCTCGGCACGCATTTGAAGAGCGGCGGCGTCCTGCGGATTGCGCTCAAGCACGGCGTTGAGATCGGTTACGGCGTTGTCGACATCGCCTTTGCGCCGGTGAACGGCCGCACGTTCGCGTAAGGCCATCGAGGGGTCGGATTGCAGGCCGATGACGGTCGTCATGTCGGCGATGGCGCGGTCAAACTCGCCTTTGCGCACGAAGGCCTGAGCGCGAATGGTCGGCGCCAGTTGATTGCGCGGGTCGAGCTTGATCGCCTCGGTGAGGTCGGTGATGGCGTTATCAACCTCGTTGCGCTGTATGAAGGTCGTGGCGCGATTGGTGTAGGCCATGACGAGGACGTCACGGGAGACGCGGCGGGTCTCGATCACCTTACGGCAGGCCGCGATGGCGCCGTCGTTGTTCTCGCCCGTGCACTGGGCCATTTCCGGCGGTGTCGGTGCGTCATTGGTGGGGGTGGGCGAAGCCGCGGCTGGGACTGCGGCTGCGGCAGCGGCTGGAGCTGGGGTGCTGGAACCTGCGGCGGGTGCTGGCGGCAGAATCTGAGGCCTGGTTGCCGAGGCCGGGGCTGCTGAGGCAGGGGCCGGCGAGGCAGGGGCTGGCGAAGCAGCGGCGGCCGGCTGCTGCGTTGCGCCGCCCGGCACGGGTGCTGTCGATGCTGGCTGTGGAGGTGCAATGCGTCGCGCCGGCTGTTGGCCCGCGGCGGGTTGCTGTCCGGAGGGCGTTGGCGCTGTCGTCCGAGACGGCAGGGGCGGGGTCGTGCCCGGAGGTGCGGGAGCTGCGTTGACGCGGGAAGCGGTGCCCGGTTGGGCCGATCCGGGAGCCGCAGGTGCCGCAGTGCCGCGAGGCGCTGTCGCGGGGGTTGTGACTGGAGCTGGAGACGTTGTTCGCGGCGCGGGCGGCGTCAGACCGCGTAGCTGCGGCTGAGCAGGCGCTTGGCCTGGCGGCTGCTCAAGGGCGGGCGGTACAGGCGCCGGCGCGAGCGATTGGGGCGCTGGTTGCACCTGCTGTGCGTAGGAGGGCGCAACGCTGATGCCAGCTACGATCGATGAGACACCCAAAAGCAAGAAAGCACGCATGTCGATCCTCCGCTCAAAGCGGTTGCCAAATGTGAGCACGCGAACAACCAGAATACTCTAGCGGTAACGAGGAAACCCGCAAATGCCGACCGCAGCCGACTGGCAAACTCGACCCCGCCCATCAACCTGAAACGCCGTTCAATTTAAACCGGAGCCGAGCGCTTGGCAATCAAATAGGCGGTCAGCATGCATCACGATTGGGAGAGGCGATGCCAACTCAAGCGGCCGGCGGGTGTTTGGAAATCTCGGAAGGGGCGGGGTGACCACTGCCGCTTGCGATGCGGTCCGACAGCGCCAGGAGGACGCTCGAGGTCACGAAAACCATGTGGATGAGTACCGACCACATGAGGTTGCGATCCGAGGTAGTGGACACGGCCATGAATTGCTTGAGCAACTGAATGGCGGAGATGGCAACAATCGAAGACAGCAGCTTTAGCTTGAGGCCGGCAAAATCCACTCTTGCCAACCACGCAGGCCAGTCTTGATGCTCTTCAGGGTCGATCCGAGACACGAAATTTTCATAGCCGGAGAAAATGACGATGACGAGCAGTGAACCGGTCAGCGTCACATCGACCAGCGACAGCACGCCAACGAGGATGTCGGCTTCCGAGCCTGAGAGCGCTAACCCGACAACGTGCACGAATTCGCGGCAAAACCTGACGAGCAGAACGATGATGGCGAGACCGAGGCCGGCATAGAAGGGGACCAGAAGCCACCGGCTCATGAATAAAGAGCCTTCGATCGCCAGTTCGATGCGCTTACGGGGCGAGGAAGGTTTGGACGCGGCCATGATGGATCTCAGGTTTAGGACGTGACTCAGCGAACTAGCTCTATACGGCAAAAATCGTTCCTGAGAAGCGACAAGAACGACGATTTAGCCCCCACTATCGACATGTAACAGCCTGCGTGCGGCCTTCTGATGGATATCCGGAACGGTGGCGGTGGCGCTGCTTCGACTGACATTGCGGCGTTTGGCGAGTACCCGGGCAACGTCGGAACGGGGCGCCGTGGGCTCGGTCGTTGCCGTCACCGTAACAGCTAACCCCGCGTCCACCTCGAGACCCGAAGGCGCCGGCGTGGTCGTGCTCGAGGTGGTCAGCGCCGCGGCTTGGGTCGCGTTCATGCCCTCGCTCTCAATCGTACAGGGCGCGATGCCGCTTGAGGCGAGAGCGCTGCCTGTCGCTTGCGGGCGAAGCACGGGCCAAAGTTTCGGATCGCCCGGATCGCCCGGCTCCGCGGCCGTGATGGAATATCGCGGCCCGCAGAGGGCAACCCGGGGCGGCATGCGTGTGCTCTCAAAGGCATCATATCCCGCCTTCAGCTCCGTCCAGGAGCGGGCGGCTGGGTGATCTTTGTGCAGCGCCAGATTTTCCTCGGTCATCCGGAACGGGAAGACATGCACGTGGACGTGCTTCTGTCCACCTTGAAAAGCGCTCTGCAGGAGATCGTACAGTTCGGCTTGGACCTGGTCCGTCATGGCAAAGCAGCCCGTCGACGAGCACCCTCCATGGATCAGAATGTGCGAGCCGCTTCGCTTCAAAGTCCGGTCGAGGGGATTGGGAAACCCAAGATTGAAGGCGTTTCGCCAGCGGCCCACCAATCGGATCTGGCTTGATGCGATGGAGTAAAACCCCTCGGGCGACTGCTTGTCGCCCTCCCGAATTTTCGGCCCGAGCGTTCCCGTCCAATGGCAGATCGGATAGATGTCGAGCAGGGTGAACTGGGTGTCGCGGCGCAACCAGACCTCAAGTTCCGAACTGGCCTTGAACAGCCGCAGAAAGACGGCATCGCCCCTTTTCAAGCCTTTGCGGGCAAGCCGCCCGGCGATGTCGGAGAGGTCCGGAGTGCCGGGCAATGGCACCGCGCCACGTGCATAGGATCGCTGCCGTTCGACACGGTCGGAGGCGACATCGTGGAGCATGATTTCCAGCGCCTTGCCGTGCGTGGGCGAGAAGCTGGCAATCAGAACCGTGCAGACGAGAAGCCAGAAGCCTCGCGCCGCCCGCGTCAAAGACGGGACCAAGTGAGCCGTCCCGCGGCTGATGCTTCCCCCGTGTCCCACGCGCTTTGCACACCCTCAACTCTAGAGCGGGTTGAGGCGCTGCCTCAGCCTTGGTCAGTCGCCAAGCTGACCCGTACGGCCTGGTGGCGACTTTGTTAAGCCTGACATTGCGTGCCCCGATCCAAGGCCGAGCGAAGGCCCTGGCGAGGTCGCAACGCTGGCGCTGGCCGCTCCGGGGGACGATCCAGGCTCAGTTGAGGCGAGCGCGCGCATCTTAGGTCCGGCGGCGCGCACGTGCGTCTCCGCCGTCAGATTGGGATTTTCCGGCCTGAACGGTTCCGCCTTGACGCGCTCGAGGGTCGGGCAGCGCCCTTCGGGGTCGAGGCGCCCTATGACGGTCTGAATGGGCTTGACCGCGACGTTGTAGCGGCGTTCGCACACGGCCACGGTGGGATGTTGGCGCGCCGTTTCGAAATAATCGTAGCCTTCCTTGAGCGTCAACCAGAACGGATGCCACCTGTGATCTTTATGCCGCTCGAGATTGGCTTCGCTCATGCGGAAGGGGAAGGCGTGAACGGGGAAACTGTCGTGGCCGGCCGCAAAATGCTCGCGCGCCAGGGCGTAAATCTCTTCGATGAGTGCGTCCGTCATCGCATAGCAGCCCGCTGACTTGCATTTGCCGTGCACCATCAGCGCGTCACCGGTTCGCTTCTGTGACCGATCGTAGGCGTTCGGGTATCCGAGGTTGAAAGCCAGATGGAATTGCGAGTTGGGGTTCATCTGGCTCTTGTGGATCGTGTAGAAGCCCTCGGGCGCCTGCTTGTCGCCATGGGCGAGCTTCGGCCCAAGCTCGCCTGACCAGGTGCAGATCGGATACGTTTTGAAGTGGTAATAATAGCCGTCGTCGCGGGCCTTCCAGACCTCCAGCTCCGAGTCTTCCTTGAAAATGCGCACGAAAATCGGCGCGTCCGCCTTCATGCCCTTCTTTCCAAGGAGCATCATGGCCTCCTTGGTTAGAGGCCGAAGGCCCGGCGCGATATCGGGCTGGCTGCAGGAAGCGAGAAAGCAGCCGACCACAAGCGCAAAGGCAAACCCGAAGGCTTTAATGTGTTTCTGCATGGTCCCCAGGATGATCAAACCCACACACAGTGCCCCTGGCGCACGTTGATCATCATTTCCCGTCGTTTAGGTTAATTTAAAGTTAACATCGCTCGATGGCTAGAAGAAAATATGTCACGCGACCGATGCAAGGGTTCTGTCGTCGTGCTTGAGTGAGGGCGCCCCGAAGCGGTTCACCGCGAATGGCCTGCGTCGGATCAGCGCTATCAGGATTTAGATCGGTTCGCCGGAGCGACGATGCAGGCTCAGCAGGATCTCAGAGCGGTGGCCGCAACCTTTGCGCAAACCGAGGTCGCACCCATGGCGGCGTTGTGGGAGGCGGAGCGCAGCATGCCCGATACCGCGCTGCGGCGGGCCATCGGGCGGGGGCTCGGAGGCTTGCTCGTGCCTAAGGATCTGGGCGGAGCGGGGTTGGATACGGCGATGACCGCGGAGGTTCTCTCCGTGCTGGCGCGAGCCGATCTCGGATTTGCGTTCAGCCTCGTCGTCCACAACAATCTTGTCGCGGCCATTGCCCGCCGGGGCTCTGATGGCCAGCGGCGCCGATATGTGAGGGCGATGCTGGCCGGTGACATACTCGGCGCGTTTTGCCTCACGGAGCCCGACGTCGGCACAGACGTTTCCGCCATCGCCACGCGTGCCGGCCGGCAAGACGACGGCTATGTCTTGGAGGGTGCCAAGGCTTGGGTCACGAATGCGGCTTCAGCCGATCTTTTTTGTGTCTATGCACAAGCAGAGCCGGGCGCCGGGGCTCGCGGCATCGCGGCCTTTCTGGTCGACCGCGACTCGCCGGGGCTGATGGTCGAGCCGCCCTATGTGATGCTCGGCAATCACGCCATGGGCACGAGCAGCCTCAAGCTCGATCGTGTGCTGGTCCCCTCGGAAAAGATCTTCCTGCCTGCTGGCGAAGGCTTTCGAGGTGCAATGAGCGGGATCGATCTGGCGCGCGTGCTCCTGGCCGCGATGTGCTGCGGTATGCTTACTCAGGCGCTTGAATTGGCGGTGACATACTGCAGCCGGCGCCATGCGTTTGGCCAGCCGTTGCTGGATTTCCAAGGTCTGCAGTGGCAACTGGCCGATGTCGCAACCGATCTGGAAGCGGCGCGCCTTCTCGCTGACCGGGCTGCGCTGCGGCTCGACTCAGGTGAGAGTGCGACGCTGGCCGCGGCCCACGCGAAGAAATTTGCGACTCGCGCCGCGATGTCGGGCGTGCATTGCTGCATGCAGGCTGTGGGTGCGGCCGGACTGAAAGCCGATCGACCCTTCGGCCGTTTCCTGGCGGCGGCCAAAATGGCCGAATATCTCGACGGCACCACCGAAGTTCAGAACATCGTCATAGGCCGCGCCTTGCGCCGGTCGTTCGTGACGTGAGCCATCAGCGTCAGGATCCTGCGCGTGCGTGCTCACGCTTCGTCAACGATCGGGTTCCTCAGCACGCCGATCATGTCGATTTCCACCTCGACGGTGTCGCCGTGCTTCATCCACGGCGGTGGCTTGCGCGCATGTGCAACACCCGAGGGGGTGCCCGTGGCGATGAGATCGCCGGGCTCGAGCGTCATGATCTGCGACAGAATGGAAATGCACCGCGCGGTCGAAAAGATCATGTCGCTGGTGTTGGACGACTGCATCGTCTCGCCGTTGACGCGGGTTCTAATGCTCAGCCCCGACCCGCCGGGCGGCAGCGCGTTGGCTGTCACGACAACGGGCCCGAGCGGGCCGGTGCCGTCAAAGTTCTTGCCGGGCGTCCACTGTGAGGTCTTGCGCTGGTAGTCGCGCACCGAGACGTCGTTGAAGATCGTGTAGCCGAAGACATGCTCCAGAGCTGTCGATTCCGAAATGTGCCGCCCGCGCTTGCCGATGACGACCGCCAACTCGCATTCGTAGTCGAGCTGGACCGAAGCCTTGGGTCTGAGCACCGGTTGGCCGGCGGCGACGAGCGAGCTGTTGAAACGGGCGAAGAAGGAGGGGTAGTCCGGAGGCGGGTGACCACCTTCTTTGGCATGTTCGAGGTAATTGAGACCGACGCAGACGAATTTCGGCGGGTTCGCGATCGGCAATGCGGGCTTTGTCTCGCTGAGTTTCATGCGGTTGGCCGCCGGCGCTTTGGCCGCCGCTGCCTTGACGGCTGCCACCGCTTCGGGGCCGGCTGCGATCAGCGATTTCAAATCTCGGGGAAGCGCAGTGTCGAAAGCCGCGAGATCAATGACCTGCTCGCCGTCGACGACCCCGAGGGCCACGCCGCGACCCTTTTCAAACATCATGAGTTTCACGGGGTTGCTCCTGCCTGCATTGACATCAGTCTGGCCGCGCGGCGGCAGATCGCGACACCCTACACCGGGAACCCCGCCAACCTCCAGCGCCGAGCTGGACATCGTTATGCGGTGGCCGAGCGGCCGCTGGACGCGACGTAGGACGCGGTTGTTGCCCGTGATGCGACGCTGGGACCGATCGGGCTGGCGCAACATAGTCCACCTGC
>JBKJYG010000478.1:0-5667 GCA_046715905.1 Hyphomicrobiaceae bacterium
ATGGCACCGGTCTTGAAAACCGGCGTGCTTGAAAGGGCACCGGGGGTTCGAATCCCTCCCCATCCGCCAAGAAAATAGCTTGTTATTTCATGCTATTGAGAAGTAAGACGCGGACGGAGCGTGTAGCAAAATGCGGAAATCTGCGTCGCAATGTCATGCGAGCTTTGTGACGCAAATTGGAGCGAATTGCTACCGGCATGCCAATGTCCGTCCGAATGACCTGTAAATCGGATGGCTGGAATGTTTCGGATCGGCGTTGATATCGGCGGTACGTTCACGGATTTCGCCTTATACGATGCTGTCGGTGGAACGATTGCGATCCACAAGCGGCTAACGACGCCGCTTGATCCGTCCGCATCGGTGCTGGCGGGCATAATGGCGCTCACCAGCGAAAACGGGCTGCAACTGGCCAATGTTGGCGAGGTCATCCACGGCACGACGCTCGTCACGAACGCGGTGATCGAGCGGCGCGGGGCGGTAACGGGAATGTTGGTCACCGCCGGCTTCGGCGACATCATGGATATGGGGCTCGAGCGCCGATACGATCTCTTCGACCTTCGGGTCAAATACCCCTTACCGCTGGTGCCGCGGCGACTGCGGATCGAGGTTGCGGAGCGCACGCGGCACGATGGGAGCATCGAGCGCGCCCTCGACGAAACGGCTGTCGCGGCGGCAGCACGCAAGTTCCTCGAAATGGGCGTTGAGGCCGTCGCCGTCTGCTTTCTGCATGCCTACGCAAACCAGGCGCACGAGCGGCGAGCGGCGGAAATCCTCTCCGAAATCGCGCCCGGACTCGCTATTTCGGCCTCGGCGGATGTCTTCCCCAACATGCGCGAATTCGAGCGCTGGACGACGACGAGCGTCAATGCGTTTACGCAGCCGATGTTCAATCGCTACGTCAAACGGCTGGAAGACGGCTTGGGCACCTTCGGGTTTACGGGTCGTCTCTATATCATGTCATCAAGCGGTGGCACCTTGACGACCGATGCGGCGCGACACTTCCCCGTGCGGGCGCTCGAATCCGGGCCAGCCGCGGGTGCGCTGATGAGCGCGCATCATGGGCGTGCGCTGAAGTTACCCAATCTCCTCTCGTTCGATATGGGGGGAACGACGGCCAAAGGCGCTCTCGTCCGCGGCGGCGAAGTGATCAAGAAATACGCCATGGAAGTCGCGCGGGTGCACGAGTTTCGGCAAGGGAGCGGTTTGCCGGTGCGTATTCCCGTGATCGATATGATCGAGATCGGCGCGGGTGGCGGTTCGATAGCGGAAGTCGACGATCGCGGCTTGCTGAGGGTCGGGCCACGCAGCGCGGGTGCGGTTCCGGGACCGGCCTGTTACGGGCAGGGAGGCACGAAGCCAACGCTCACCGATGCCAATCTCGTTCTCGGGTACCTCGATGCTAATTTCTTTCTCGGCGGAAAGATGCGACTTGACGTTGCTGCGGCGGAGACGGCGATCGTCGATGGCGTTGGCCGGCCGCTTCGTCTCGAGACCCTCCGCGCCGCTTGGGGTATCCACGACATCGTCTGCGAGGAGGTGGCACGGGCGTTTCGGATTCACGCAACCGAGCGGGGCTTCGACTACCGCAGCAGTAGCATGGTGGCATTCGGTGGTTCGGGTCCGTTACACGCGCTCTCCGTCGCGCGCAAACTCAGAATTTCGAGGGTGATCATGCCGGTTGGAGCCGGCGTCATGTCGGCGCTGGGCTTGCTCGTCAGTCCGTTGGCATTCGAAGTTGCTCGTTCGCGCCGCGTGCACCTTGCAGATATCGATGCAACGGATTTCATGTCGACATTCGTCGCGCTCGGGAGCGAGGCCTCCGCTTATCTCACGCGTGCCGGCGTTGCCCAATCGGATATCCGGATGGTGAGACGTCTCGACATGCGCTACCAGGGGCAAGGCCACGAGATCGAGGTCACGTTGCCCGCGAACGACCTTCTCCCCACGTTCGCTCATCTGGAAGACCTGTTCGGTCAGACTTACGAGAAGACCTACACGCTCCGTCTCGACGAGCCGATCGAAATTGTGAATTGGAAGATCGAGGCTATCGGCCCGGTCCCGACGCTGGTCGAGCACTACAGCTTATCGGGCCGAGCGGGCGAGCGAGCCCAGAAGGGAACCCGGCTCGCCCTGGACCCGGTTGCCGCTGCCCTGACGGATTGGCCAGTCTATGACCGCTATGCTCTGGCGCCGGGCGATATCGTGCACGGTCCAGCCCTGATCGAGGAGCGCGAAAGTACATGCGTGATTGGAAACGGTGACGCGGTCACGGTCGATGCCCATTTCAATCTCATAGCTGAACTCTCGCGCTGAGCGGCACGCCATACTGACATCATGGTTCATGAGGAATGACGCATGGATTCGAAGGCCTTTGACGCCGTAAGCCTCGGCATTATGTGGGACCGGCTCGTATCGTTGACCGACGAAATTGTATCGACGCTGGTGCGCAGCTCCTTTTCGACGATCGTTTACGAGAGCTACGATCTGTCTTGCGTCGTTTTGGATGCCGATACGAATTCGATCGCGCAGGGGACCTTCGGCATTCCGGCCTTCATTGGCAGTGCTCCCGTCACAGTGCGGCACATGTTGAAGAAGTTCCCCGCCCAGACCTTGCGGCCGGGGGACGTCATCGTGACGAACGACCCGTGGCTCGGCACGGGGCATTTGTTCGATATCACCATGATGCGGCCGGTGTTTCGCGGCGGCCGGATCGTTGCCTACACAGTCAGCATCACCCATTTGCCGGATATCGGTGGAACCGGGTTCGGCTCGTCGGCGACTGAGGTCTATCAGGAAGGCCTTCGGCTTCCGATCTGCAAGCTTTACGAGGCTGGTCGGCGGAACGATCTGATTGTGGAGATTATTCGCACCAATGTGCGAGTGCCGGAGCAGGTGATGGGCGACATCATGGCCAACGTCAGCTGCAACGATGTGGGTGGCCGCGAAATTCTCGCATTCATGGACGAATACGGTCTCGACGATCTGCGATCGCTTTCGGCGGCGATCCGCGGGCAGTCCGAGACTGCCATGCGCGCCAAGATCAGCGAGTTTCGCGATGGAACATATCGCAACACGCTCGACGTCGAAGGGTGTGACGGTCCGGTTTCATTCGCTGTCCGTATCGATGTGCGAGGTGATAGCGTCGAGATCGACTTCGATGGCACTTCGGGATGCGTACGAGCGGGCGTCAACGTGCCCTTCTGCTACACGAACGCAATGGGCCTGCACGCGATCAAATCCTTAACGTTGCCATCAATTCCGAACAACGAGGGATCGGTCGCACCCATCAAGGTCAGCGCTCCCATCGGAAGCATCCTCAACGCTCAACCTCCCTTCCCGACTGGCGGCCGTCATGCGATGGGCCACTTCGTGACGCCGCTGATCTATGGCGCACTCGCAATGGCTGCGCCCGAACGGGTCCAAGCCGATTCTGGCATGATGAACCTCATCACTTTTCAAGGACGGCGGCGCGACGATCGCGCGTTCTCCTGTCTCTACTTCGCGTCGGGCGGCTATGGTGCGCTCGAACATCTCGATGGATGGGCCACGTTGCCTCATCCGTCGAATATGGCTGTTGTGCCGGTCGAGATCTGGGAAACGCTGACCCATATGACAATCGAAAGCAAAAGGCTACTGACGGATTCGGGCGGGGCTGGGCGCTGGCGTGGGGGCCTGGGTCAGGAGGTTGTGCTGCGCAATGACAGTGGTCATCCGTTGACGATGTTGGGTATGGGAAACCGGACCGAGTTTCAAGCCAACGGGTTGTTCAAAGGCGGCGCGGGACACTTGCGGAGCCATGCGGTCGACGGCAAGCCCGTGCATGCAAAGGGTCGGATCGAGGTCGCGATGGGCCAACGTATCCGGGTCGTCGAGGCCGGCGGCGGGGGGTTCGGCGATCCGCGTCAGCGCGCTCGTTGGGCGATCGACGATGATGTGGCGAACGGCTTTGTCAGTCCCGAAGCAGCCCGCCAGACTTATGGCTGGGGCGGCTGATGGTCGTCTGACGGGCCACGCGTTTCAAAAGCGACCGCAATGAGGCTGCCACGATGGTGTGTTGAGCCTTCACGTTGCCGTCAGGCGGTCCAAGCGAAACAGTGAAAGATCGAACGCGGGTGCGAGTCCCGTCGCCAAATCGGCCAGCATTTCGCCAATTGCGCTTGCGAATTTAAACCCATGTCCAGAGCATGGTGATGCGACGATGACCTGCGGCATTCCCGGCAGCCGGTCGATGACGAAATGTTCGTCGGGCGTATTGGTGAAGAGACACGCGCGAAGCGCCATCAGCGGGCCATCGGCATCGGGAAAGAAAGCCGTGATTCCGGCGCGCAGGACGTCTTCATCGCGCCGCGTCGTCTCGCGGGAAAGCTCATCGGCCAGCCCCTGCTCGCCCAAATGATGATAAAGTCCGATCTTGAAACCAGGCACACTCCAAGTTGGGAATTGATAGAAATGGCCGATGTCGCTTTTGATGTTGCTGGCCGGAAAGCGACCGAGTCGAAATAATTCGGGTCGCTTTGGCTGGAACCATCCAAGCACCTGACGTTCCGGTATCGCTTTGTGCTTGAGCATCGGCACGTGCTCGCCGATCCAGGCGCCGGTCGACATGACGAGGCTGGCTGCCTCGTAGCGTCCCCGATCGGTTGTGACCCGAACACCGCCATCGGCGGTGGGCTCAAACCCCAGGATGGCCTCGCGCGCGCGAATATCCGCACCGAGCGCCTGAGCCATGACAACGTGTGCAATGATCGCGCGCTCCGATACAACGAAGCCGCCATCGGGCTGATAGATGGCGCAATAATCGTCCGGTAAGCGATAACCTGGAAATCTCTCATTCACCTGGCGGGCACTCATCACCTCGTGATGAATGGCATGCTCGCGACAACTCTCGAGCGTCCCCTCGATGATTGTCGACCGGGGTTCGCCCGCGTCAAGATATCCGGTGATGTAGAGAAGTTGCTCGCCCGCGAGCTGTTCCGCTTCCCGCCACAGCGCATACGATCGCCGCAAGATCGGCACATAAGAGGGATGCTCGAAGTAAGCCAACCGAATGATGCGGTTGACGCCATGCGACGAGCCGTAAGCGTTGGGTATGTCGAAGCGCTCCAATCCCAACACGCGCTTGCCGCGCCGGGCGAGCTGCCAGCACGTTGCCGATCCCATGCCACCGACACCGGCGACGATCACATCATATTTGGTCATCCGGGCTTCGCTCGGGTTCGTCGGGTTTTTGATGTCATTTCAACGCGCAATTCTGCTGATCTTCGTCCTTCGAGCGTGAGAGTATACATGAGCCCTTTGCCGTCGAATATGAAGCCGACAATCGGGCTTGCGATCTTGCTCGTGTCGATGGATCGGCCAACTCTGACAGTAATAACGCAACTGAGCCGTCGACGCCTATCCTTCCTCCTGAATGCGTCGAAATCCCTCAAATGCCTCGCGGGTCATGAAGGCGATGATGATCAATCGGGCTTGAACGCCAAGCTGGAACCCGATCGAGGCCGAAACGGCGTTAGAGTAGCCGAGGGTTCGCCGCGCGGAAGCGCCCAGTCAGCACGGGGCGGGTGCGGCAGATGTGGCGCCCGGTCGTTTGCTGTTACAGTCTGAAACAAATGCGAAATCATCCTGCAAATTTGCTCGGCTAAATTTTCGAATGAGCCTCGTATATCT
>JBKJYG010000479.1:0-4564 GCA_046715905.1 Hyphomicrobiaceae bacterium
TACCGAATATATAAGCGATCCGGCTCGAAATGGGAGGTGGCTCAATCGGCATAATTACCGATCGACGCCGGAGGCGGGTGTTCTCTTGTCCATCATGAGTTCGGATTTGAGCGTCTATTCGGCATCCTGTAGGCTTGCCGCAGATGGCGCATGAAGGCCATGTTGAACGCAAATACCAGCGAAAAGGTCAGCATCAGCACGATCAAGGTTGAGAATCGGTTGAGTGTGGGGTGATCTGCAACCGGCCCTCGTTGGAGCGCGGCGAAGATGGCGTTCTCAATCGTGGGACTGGGAACGGAGCTGACCTCAATGCCCCGCCGCACGACGGCATCGTCCGCAGCCGCGCGTCCAAGGTGCCCCGGCACGACATGCGTCGAGCATCCTGAAGCTGCCGCGCCAAAGAGCACCATGCCAATCAACATGTCTCGGAACCAGCGGCCCGTGGGCCCCGGCAACGTCCTTGCTTCCATGATCGAAACCTCCCGCTTCAGCGACCTCACAATCGCCGTTCCCGCTGCCTTCAGCGTGCTGGCGCAATGCGGCCAGGTTAAGCCGGTATTGTGGCAACGCACTGGAGGTGGCAGAGCCTGTTGCGCCAAGGCCTCTGGCCGCCCCGGCGTTGGACGTCGCGGCGTGGAGACGTCAGGGGGTGAGGAATTTCAGAGCGGCTGAGGACGCAGCGCCGCCCAGGATGCACGGGAGGCCGATTTCGAGGTGGCCGAGCGCCCCCGCCACCACGCAGCCCAGAGCCAGCGCCGTCTGCCCCGCCGTTCCCCACCACGAGACATTGCGTGCGCTCTCGGGACCTTTGCGCTTCAGCTCTTCGATGGCGTTCATGGCCTCTTTGCGGATCTTGGTCGTTTCAAAGGTTTCGGCTGCCTCGATGATCTCCTTCAGCTCGCGCTGAATATCGGCCGGCCTGCGCCGGGCTTCGCCTTGCATGTGATCGAGCAGGGTCTTGTCCTGGAGCGCATTATTGGCGAGCGTCCACTTGGCCATGCTGCCAAGCGTCAGCCGATCGATGCTGTTGCCGTCGCGCGCCCACGCCAGTGCGCCGATGATGCGATCCACGGATTCGAAGCGTCCGGTCGCGAAGTAGAACCCCCACATGGTGTCGAGCGCGGGGGGAGCCTGGTCGAGGGGCAACGTCAAAAGGGTCGGCAGTTTTCCGCTCAGGTGGCGGTCGATCAGCACTTTCCGGGCGGGCATTCGCTCGGCAAACCGCCCGAGTACGGCTTTCCAGTCGGGGAGTCCTGAGTAGGCGATGGCGCGCACGATCACGACCTGCTCGTCGGGCGGCATCGGAAACATCTTGGCGATGTAAGCTTCCGCCTTGTCCGGATTGTCGGCCAGAACGCCGGCCATGAAGCCGATGTACACGCCGCCCGCATCCAGATCCTTGAACAGGCCGAGGCCGCTCATCGACCGGACGAGGTCGGGAAGCCGCTGGGGCTCACGCTTGTGCCGATAAGCGTTGATCCATTTCAGAACGTCCTGCGGGCTCTGGAAGGTGGTGGCCCGTGGCGGCGCAGCCTGAGTGACACCGGCAGCCAAGCTGCTCAAGCCAAGGCCCATAAGGATCAACGTGAGGAGACGCATTCGACCTCCGGCGCTCGCGCTGAACGCCCGACGAGCGGCGCGGGCATGGACAACGCGCATTTCGATACTCAGCTCAGGGTGCGCGATCCAGCAAAAGCAGCGCCGCCGATGGCGCTTTTATGGCAGTCGCCCAATAACGCGGGAGGTCTCTCGTGACAGCCAGCAACGGTGGACCCTACGGGGAGCCTGATTGGCCTGGCGGTGATACGATCCGGCCGCAGACGTCTCCAGCCGACACAAGCCCATGCCGGGACGCAGTGCCGATCGCAACTTCACCGTTGCTCAACCCCGTTGAGCTTTGCCATAACGGACCCATGCTGACAAAAATCCTGATCGCCAATCGCGGCGAAATCGCCTGCCGGATCATGCGCACCGCCCGTAAGCTCGGCATCGCGACCGTGGCCGTCACCTCCGATGCGGATGTCCAATCGCTGCATGTCGCGCAGGCTGATGAGGTCGTTCACATCGGCCCCTCGCCGGCGCCCGAGAGCTACCTGCGCGGCGATGCGATTATTGCCGCGGCCCAGCGCACCGGCGCGCAAGCCATTCACCCCGGCTATGGCTTCCTGTCCGAGAATGCCGATTTCGCCGAAGCCGTGACCAGGGCCGGGCTCATCTTCATCGGGCCATCGGCCGCGGCCATGCGCGCCCTGGGCGGCAAGGCTGCCGCCAAAGAGCTGGCCATCAAGGCCGGCGTTCCGGTCGTGCCGGGCTATCAGGGCGGCAAGCAGGACGCGCCGTCGCTCGCTGCCGAGGCCACCCGCATCGGCTACCCCGTCATGATCAAAGCGGTGTCCGGCGGTGGCGGACGCGGCATGCGCCTCGTCGAGAGGGGCGTGGATTTCCCGGAACTGCTCGCCAGCGCCCGCCGCGAGGCTGAGAGTGCGTTCGGCGATGGCCGCGTGCTGATCGAAAAGCTTGTGGTGCGGCCGCGTCATATCGAGGTGCAGGTGTTCGGCGACAGCCACGGCGGGGTGGTGCACCTGTTCGAGCGCGACTGCACGCTGCAGCGCCGGAACCAGAAGGTCGTCGAGGAGGCACCCGCGCCCGGCATGTCGCCCGGACTGCGCGCAAAGATGTGCGCGGCGGCGGTGACGCTTGCCAAGGCTGTCGGCTACGAAGGCGCCGGCACCGTCGAATTTCTGGTCGAAGGGGGGAAGCTAACGCCAGACGCGCGTTGGTATTTCATCGAAATGAATACGCGGCTGCAGGTGGAGCACCCGGTGACGGAGGAGATCACGGGGCTTGATCTTGTGGAGTGGCAGTTGCGGGTGGCGGCGGGTGAAACCCTCCCGTTGACGCAGGATCAGATCACCATGCGGGGGCATGCGACCGAAGCACGTATCTGCGCGGAAGATCCAGCCCGAGGCTTTCTCCCAAGCGTCGGCGAAATTCTGCGGTTCGAGCCCCCCCAGGGCCACGGTTTGCGCTTCGAAACGGGCATCGGAGCGCAGGGCCACGTTTCGCCCTACTACGATTCCATGGTCGCAAAACTGATCGCGGTGGGAGCGGACCGGACCGAAAGCTTTTCGCGGCTGGCGGCCGGACTGTCGGGCACCGTGTTGATCGGCGTGAAAAGCAACACCCGCTTCCTGCGCAGCCTTCTGCAGGAAACCGACGTCATCGCACAGCGCATGGACACGGGACTGATCGAGCGGCACCTCGAACGGTTGTGCGTCGAGCCGCCATCTGCGGTCGCCATCGCCAATGGTGTTTCGTATCTGGCGCGGATGTCAGCCGAACAGGCCCGAACGAAGCAAGTGCGCGCAGACGGCGACCCGTGGGACGCGCGTGACGGGTTTGGCTTAGCCGAGGCCCGCATACAGACGATGGCCGTTCTCATCGACGGCACGCCGCAAATCGCGGAGCTGACGTGGCGGGCAGCAGAGCCGGGTCCTGCCGTGACCCTCGGGGATACGCGCGTCAGCGGCGCGGCCATCGAGCAGGATCGCGGCGTGACCCGTATTGCCGGTGACAAAGACCGCTGCTTTGTGTGGGCCGATCTTGTTCACACCGAGATTGCGCGCCCTGTTTATGACGCCTCGGCGGTGGACGATGGGACGGCGGGGGACGCCATCCGGGCGCCGATCAACGGCAAGATCTCGCGCATTTTTATTCAGGAAGGCGAGGCCGTGGACAAAGGCTCTCGGATCGCCGTCGTCGAAGCCATGAAGATGGAGCACGTCTTGCACGCGATGCGGGCTGGCATTATTGAGCGCGTGGCCGCCAGCGAAGGGCAGCAGGTCACGCAGGGTACATTGATCGCAAGCCTCGTCCACGACGGTTGACGAGCGCCATCATCGACGCCGCCATCGAAGATAGACGCTGCGGCGTCCTTCGCGGACGGCCTTCTGCTCGTAGCGTGTTTCGGGCCAGTCCGGGGGGCGGCGTTGCCAGTCGCCGGCCGTCTCCGCTGTCCAGGCAAAGTCCCTCGTTGCCTGCGGGCTCTGGAACGCCATCAGCATGGTGCGGGCATAATCGCTAATGTCGGTGGCGATGCGCAGCTCGGCGCCGGGCCGCATCACACGCGCCAACAGCGTGATCAAGGATGATGCGACGAGGCGGCGCTTCCTGTGCCTCGCCTTGGGCCAGGGATCGGGAAATAAAATGAAGGCGCGGTCGATGCTGGCCGGCGGCAGCCACCGCAACAGCAGACGCGCATCGTCGGGGAACAATCGAATGTTCTGCAGATGCCGCTCTTGGATAGCGGACAGAACCTTCACCATCCCATCCTCGAACGGTTCGCACCCGATCAATCCGATATCCGGATGAGCCGAGGCCTGCCACAGCAGGTGCTCGCCGCCGCCGAACCCGATCTCCAGCCAAATAGCGGTTGCGCTGCCGAAATTGGTGCGCAGGTCTGCGGACGCAGGCTCATCGATCTGAACACTAAGGGCCGGAAGACGCTCCGTGAGCAGGAACATCTGGCGGTCGGACAGCTTGCGCCCCCGGCGTCGACCAAAGG
>JBKJYG010000480.1:0-4017 GCA_046715905.1 Hyphomicrobiaceae bacterium
CCTCACATGCGCAGATCGGCATACGGGTCTCGCCGCGCCGCGTCAGCCGATTGGGCAGGTAGACGCCGCACGTCACCACGAGGCGCGACCGTTGCTCGGCCGACCTCACCGTTTGCCGGTAGAAGTCCAATTGCGCCGACAGCTTGTGGCTGAGCCACCGGTCGTCGGAATCGAGCAGCGCGATGAAGTCGCCAGAACTGGCGCAGATGCCGGCATTGCGAGCCGCGGCCGGGCCGGAGTTTTTGGCAAGTTCGATGAGTTTGACGCCCTCGCGCTCGAAGATGCCGGGCGTCCGAATCGTGGAGCCGTCGTCGACCACGATGATCTCGATGCGATCGCCGTCGAGGCAGGACTGGTTCTTTGCTGACTGAATCGCCGCAAGCGTCGCCTTTGGCCGATTGTAAGTCGGGATGATCACGCTGATCAGATCGGAAGGTCGTTTTGCCGTGGCTACCATCGCGGCCCCGCATTGCCGTTGAGCGGGTACCGTCGCTTTCGAGGCTGGTGCGAGGCCGAACGGGAAAGCTGCGCGCGGGGTTTATCCACCGTCGCAGGCCCGAGCCGTTCGCCGCAGGCCTTGGATCAGGGACGCGGCTTCAGCATCGCTTCCATGAAAGGCCGCATGAGAGCTGTCGCGGGAAGCGTTGCCGTAGCTTGGGGGGAGGGACCATCCAGCAGTTGCCCGAGCCGGTGGGCGGCTCGGCCGAGGTCAGGTTCCACCCAGAGCAGCGGCGCAGGAATGCTGCGCGAGTACAGCCGATGGGCATAGGCCTCGACCGCAATCGTGGGCACGCCCAAGGCCGCGGCTTCCAACGCCACCGCCGAAAATCGCGTCAGGTGGACCTCCGCCCGCGCGAGCAATTCAGGCAGCGCACATGAACTCGCCAACGGCACGTCGAAGATGCTGCCGTCCCAAGTGCCCGGGAGAGCGGCCTTACCGTTGAGGTCCGCGCCGTGCCGCCGCAGCCAAAAGAAAACGCCCGGTCCCATCTGCCGCGCGATGGTCTCGACCCAATCGCCTTGATCTTGAGGTTGCAGCGAGACCAACACCTCCCGCTGCGCACCCGCGGCCTGACTACGCGTGGCAAGGGCCTGCCGCTGCGCACCGAAGGCCGCACGCAAGGCAATGTGGCCAGGGCCATCACGCGTGTGCGGCTGCTCGACCGAGGCGGGCAGGTGCAGGCCGATCGGTCCCATGGCCAAGACGGCCGGATCGGGGCGCGGCCTCATCTCCCACGAGATCAGTGCGTCCGGCGCGGTGTTGTACGTCGAGAAGTGAGGCTGGTGGTCAGCCGAAGTAACGGCGCATTCGCTGTCGGCGCCATGCTGGACTTCGATCACCGGGATGCCGCGCGTGCGAGCGGCGGCGGTCAGGCCGACGGTCGAGGCAAAGCCCCCATTCAGCATGACGAGGAGGCGGGGCCGTCCACGGGCGTCGAAGACCTCTCCGTAGCAACGCATGGTCGCCAGGGCGAGTTTGAGCTGCCGCGCGAGCCAAAGCTGTAGAAAGCGCGGTGACAGTCGGAGAAATGCCGCCGCTGAAGCGCACCAGGACGCGAAACCGGGAAGATTGCGCAGTTCGGCCGCGACCTTGATGTGAGACGCTCGCGATCGGGCGATGGCGAGAAGCCCCGCCACACCGCGCGCAGGTCCGTTCAGAACGGTGCTGAGCCTGGGGTCGTCCGTCGGCATATCCTCAAACCAAAACACGTTGCGATGTCCGGCCCGCAGCATCAGGGTTGCGGGAATATCGAGCGGCGCCGTTACCAGGATCGAGCCCACGGAGCGCGTATGCACGCGGCTTCCACTATAAAGAATGCAGGTATCAAGCGGATCGACGGGCAGCTCGGGTGCGGGCTTCGCACCGAGCCGCCGCGCGGCTGATACGACAGTGTGATCCGCCAGCACGCCGAGCTGCCAGGCCGCACTCCCGACGCGAGCAAGACTGCGTCGCTGTCCGATCTTGCTCAGAATGGCAAGGCTCACGAGACAGGTCGTAAACAGCGGCCAGAGATCAAGTCCTTGCACGGTCCATGCGCCGACTGGCACCGACCGGGGCGTATCGCGCAGCCATGATTCCAAGGCGGAAATGTCGATCGTGCTCATGTCCCGTCGGAGCCGGACGTTCGAGTGCCCGGCCCTTGCTCCCCTTCCAACGCGCCCCGTGCGCGGGCCTAGCCTAGACGGCTGGCGTCGCCGTCTTTAACTGCTCAAAGGTGCATTGGCGTGGAGCCTTGTCGGGCCGCCAGCGCACGAGGGTCGTGCCATGCCGGAAGCGATGGCCCGTGACCTGATCGTAGCGCACCTCCACCACCAGCTCGGGGCGCAGCGGCTGCCACTCGGCCGATCGCGCGGTGCTCCAGCGGCTGGGCCCACCGGGCGCATCGCCCGTGAAACCCGGCGCACGCACCAGCTTTTCGAGGCGCTCGGTGAGGGCCGGCTTATCGCGGCGGGCAAGCGCCGAGGTGAAGCCGACGTGATGCAGCAGGCCCTGGTCGTCGTAGAGGCCCAGCAACAGCGATCCCACCTGTCGGCTGGCGCTCTCGTAGCGGAAGCCGCCCACGACACAGTCGGCCGTGCGCCGCGATTTGATTTTCAACATGGCGCGCTCGCCCGGTTGATAGGCCAGATCGAGGCGCTTGGCGATGACGCCATCGAGCGAGCCTTGAGGATCGCTGAGCCATCCTTTCGCGAGGTTGAGATCGCGGGTCATCGGCGTGAGCGCCAATCCCTCATGCTCTCCGGGATCGTCAAAAAATGTTTCAAGGGCAGCCCGGCGCTGCTCGAATGGACAATCCAGCAACGATTGATGCGTCTTGCGCAGCAGGCAATCGAACACGATGAACCGGGCGGGGGTCTCCCGTGCCAATCGCTCGATCCGGCTGGCCGCGGGATGAAGCCGCATCTGCAGGGCGTCGAAAGAAAGTGCGCCGTCAACCGGAATGACCAGCTCACCGTCGAGCACAAAGGAAAGATGTGCCAGCCCTCGCAGGTTTTCGACGACCTCGGGAAAGAACCGGGACAGCGGTTTGCCCGACTTGGCCTTGATCTCGACGTCACTGCCCGCCCGGAAGGCCAGGCAGCGGAAGCCGTCCCACTTGGGCTCGAACTGCCAGCCCTGGTCGAGGGGCAGTTCGGGGACGAGCTTTGCCTCCATCGCGGCCAGGGTGAGTGGGATGCCGAGGTTCGCCAGCGTGGCTTGCGGACGTTTGACAACACTGGCCATTGCTGATGTCCCTAAGTGATCGGGCGGGCGAGCTGTCTCTAACGTATGCTCAATGTCGCGCGCGTGCGCCAGGGCGGATTGCCGGCCGGTCCGTGCCACCGTGCTGTCGCCGATGGCGTTTAGGCTTTTCACCGGCGCGCGGGCGCGGTCGTGCCGGCGGGCATCTGCCGCAGTTTGCGATGCGCGCTGGTGTGCTGAGATGATCTCATGCTGCATCCCTCCCTCGCTCAACTCTGGCACCGGTATGTCGTCGAGGCGCGTCCGCTCGATGCCGTCGCCAAGGCGGCCTTGACGCAGGATCCAAGAGCCGGCGCGCAGGCCATCTTGCAGGCCGTCGCGCGGCGTCGCTTCGCTAACCGGTCGGAAGGCCAGAGGCTGCGGAAGATGCTGCGCTATGAAGGCGCGCTCTGGGCGGCCGGATTCACCCTGGTGGCCGGCGCGGATGAAGCCGGCATGAGCCCGCTCGCCGGCCCCGTCGCCGCGGCGGCCGTGATCTTTGCGCCCGGATCGCGCATTCCCGGCGTCGATGACTCCAAGAAACTCGATGCGGACTTGCGCGAAGTGCTGGCGGCCGAGATCAAGGCGAAAGCGATCGCCTGGTCGGTCGGCTTTGCCGAGGTCGAGGAAATTGACACCATCAACATCTACTGGGCCGGCATCCTGGCCATGCGTCGTGCGGTCGACGGCTTATCGATGACGCCGCATCATCTCCTGATTGACGCGCGACGGCTGAAGGATTGCCCGATCCCCCAGGACTCGATCGTCAAGGGCGACGCCAAGAGCCTGACGAT
>JBKJYG010000481.1:0-3211 GCA_046715905.1 Hyphomicrobiaceae bacterium
CGGCGTGGATGCGCCGGTGCTGCTGGCCGTGTGGGGTATCGAGTCCAATTTCGGCGCGTCGCCGGGCACCAAGTCGGTTCCCCGCTCGCTGGCGACCTTAGCGGCCGTCGATCAACGCCGTCCACAGTTCTGGCGTTCCGAACTGCTGACGGCGCTCAGCATCCTCGAGCGCGGTGATATTGCGCTCGATCAGTTGACCGGGTCCTGGGCTGGCGCCATGGGCCATACGCAATTCATGCCGACGAGCTTTGATCGCTACGCCGTCGATTTCGACGGCGACGGCCGGCGTGATATCTGGACCTCCATCTCCGATGCGTTGGCGTCGACCGCGAACTATTTAATAGTCTCGGGATGGCAGCCTGGTGAACCTTGGGGGTTCGAGGTCATTGTGCCGTCGGGCTTTGTTTTCGCATCGTCCCCGCCGGACACATCTCATTCGGCCGCGGAGTGGCAGGCTTTGGGCCTCACGGCACCCGCAGGCGCCGCATTGCCGCCGGCACGCGGGGCACTCAATCTCGTCCTGCCGGCCGGTTGCCAGGGCCCGGCCTTCTTGGTCAGTGACAATTTTCGTGCTCTCCTCAAATACAACAATTCGGTGTCTTACGCTTTGGCTGTCGCGCATCTGTCCGATCGCATCAATCACGGCCGGCCGATTTCTGGGCCTTGGCCGTTGGACAACCCGCCGCTTGGCAAGGCGGGCACTCTCGAGCTCCAAACGCGGCTTGGGCATTTGGGGCTCGACGTAGGGGGCCTCGATGGTTTGGTCGGCGTAGGAACCCGGGCCGCAATCCGGGCTTATCAGCGGGGGCTTGGCCTGGCTGAGGATGGCTATCCTGGCGAGCGGCTGCTTGATCGCCTCCGAGCGGATCTGGCGGAGGGTTGAGATCGTCGGTCGACAACCCAAAGCCTCGGGTCGGCGACTTGCCGTGGCGCCAAGCCTCCTATATCAGCAAGCGTCTCGGACATGATGCCGATGCCCGGCAGGCCTTGGACCGGAGCCAAGCTGATGCCCGTGCTGATCTATCTCCTGTGGGCCGTGTCAGTCGCCTGTTTCAATGTAGCGGGCGCCCGATCGGCTTGGGCTCAGACCACCGAGGCCGGCCCGGCAGGGGCTTTCATTGCACCCTTTCCAGAGAACGATACGTACCGGATCCAGGTCTGGGGTGATTGGATGGCCGAAGGCCTGCTGTCCGGGTTGACCGACGCCCTCAGCGGCGACCCGCGGCTGCAGCTCGTGCGGCGGCATCGGGTCTTCTCTGGCCTGCTCAGGGGCGATCCCGAGGACGAGGCCAAGAGTATCGAGGCCGATCTCAGCCGCGAAGCTCCGCATATCGCTGTCATTGTGCTCAGTCTGTCAGACCGCGGAACGCTGCGTGTCGCGGGGCAGCGGCTGGCCATGGGTTCACCGGCCTGGAAGGTCGAGTACGCGCGGCGCGTCGAGCGTGTGTTGCGCCTTTTCAAGCGGCGGAACGTGGCTGTGTACTGGGTCGGGCATCCCATCATGCGGCGCAACGATGCGAGTGAGGACGCGCGGGCGATCAACGAGATTGTTCGCGAGCGCGTTTTTGTCGGCGGACAAAAATTCATAGACGCCTATGCGGGCTTCCGCGACGAGGGCGGCAACTATGCCGCCTATGGACCAGACATCACAGGTAAAAACCGTCTTCTGCGGGATCAGGACAGCAACGCTTATACGGGTGTGGGCTATCGCAAGCTGGCGCATTTCGTCGAGCGCGATCTGAAACGCGATGTGGCGCTGGCCCGTAGCGAGCGCACGATCCCCTTGGCTGGCGCTGAAGGCGAGCAGAAACGGATCAGGCCGCGACCCGCCCCCTCAGTCGATGGTCGACGCCCGGACACGGCGTCGGGGGAAGGCAGTTCGGCCGGAGCGGCGCAGGGTGCGGCGCAGGCAGACCCGTCTCTCGACCGCACGACTGCGGAGATGGGATCACCCAATGAGTTGCGCGCGGACAGCTCGCGTATCACCCTGAAGGTCAAGGGGCAGAGCCGGGAGGATACGATTTCGCTTGAGATCCTGCGGCCGGCAATCCCTGCCGCTGTTCTCTCGCACATTACCCGGCGTGAGTCGCCCGACAAGGCCAGTCAGCAGGGCGACTTATTGATGACCGAGATTCTCGGTGGAGTGACCGTCATGAATTCCGTCACCGCCCAGTCGGATGGCAGTGGCGGCGAGCGGCGCCGAAACTCCCCGACCGACACGGCCTATTATCGCGTCCTCATCAAAGGCGAGCGTCTTCCGGCCCGTGAAGGACGGCAGGACGATCTGCCCTGGCCGCGGCAGGAGGTTCTTCCCGAGATCAAGGCCGAGCCGGCGCCGGCGTTGCAGCCCACACCGAAAGCGGCACCCAAGGCCCCTCAACCTCGCTCCCCTCCCTCACGCGGATAGCGCCGCAGTCTGGTTCGCGCGGCGCAATGGCCACAGGGCTAGAGCTTTGGCTTCCGCGCGCATCGCACCCGTGGCGAATTGAGTTGCCTCGCGCAGTTGAAACCGCAATCGTTCGCCATGATTAAAACGGACCGCCAGCGTCGAGCCGCCTATCGACAGGGGTCCCGCGTACGTTTCTTCGCCTTGTTGGCGCTCGCCTTCGCGGTCACGAGTGGGGCGCCTGTCGCGATGGGCGAGGGTTTGATCCGCGAACTCAAGATCGGCGGTCTTTATCATGACGCCCCGCACCTTTGGAGCGGGTTCCAGCTCGAGCCGGCCTCGGCCGACATCAACATCGAAGTCCTGTTCGGCCCGCATGTCCAGCTTCTGTGGGGAACGCTGCGGCCGGCGCTGGGGACATCGATCAATACGCGCGGGGGAACCTCCAAGGGTTATCTCGATGCCCGTTGGGAGGTCGAGGCGGCGAGCGGCATCTTCTTTGCCCTGGGCGTCGGAGTGGCCGTTCATGACGGAACCGTTGGGCCTACCAATCCCAACCTCAAGGCGCTCGGGAGCCGCGTCTTGTTTCACTTTCCCGCTGAGCTGGGTTGGCGCTGGGACGGCCATAACAGCCTCTCGATCTACTTCGAGCATATCTCGAATGGCTACACTCAAGACCACAACGAGGGGCTCGACTCCATCGGGTTACGCTATGGCTATCGGTTCTAGTGGATTGACCGATCGGTTTTCGCGACTTGATCGCGCGGTTTGGCTGTGTCAGCACTGGCGCGCCAAAACGCCGACCGCAGGAGCGCACCCATGGAG
>JBKJYG010000482.1:0-8722 GCA_046715905.1 Hyphomicrobiaceae bacterium
TATTTGGCATGGCACCACCTGCTTGCGCAGCACAATCTTTGCTATTTCGTGCTCGGGATGTTGGCATTTCGCGCGTCGCCTTTGGTTGATCGCGTGACACCCTTCGGGCGCTATATCTTTCAGGCCATTCCGTTCGCGCTGTGGGCAGGTTGGCAACTGGTGTCGACTTTCTCCGTATCTGGGCTTGCTTCGGGTTTCGTGACGAATTGGTTCCTCTGGCTGCTGTTTGCATCGTCCCTGCCATTTCTCTTTGCATGGTCGCGACATTCAGTCTGGGACGCAAGCATCGCTGCTTACTCTTATCCCGTTTATCTCTGTCACATGCTATTCGCCTGGCCCATGACGTTTCTGGGACATTGGGCCGGTCCAGCGGCGATAATGTTATCCATGGGCCTTTCGTGGATCTTGATCAAAGCCATCGATGAGCCCGTCGAGGCTTGGCGGCAGCGCCGAGTCAACGCAGACTTTTGTGAGGCTAGACCGTTCATGCTTCAGCGCTTCCTGCCCAGTCGAAATTTCATGCACCCGGCCTATCAGGGTAATCGGATCGAGGGCATGAAACATAATAGGGCAGAGATCGCGGAAGAGGTTCGGCTTACCTTGCGGGCGTCCCGATCCGGTGCATGGCTATTCCGCGCGTATGATGCTGTTGGGGGACGGATTACGAACTGGCGCCGCGTGGTCGATCTCAACTTCCCCGAGCAGCATTGGGCGCGACGGTCTGCCGCCTGGCTGCTGCCGATCGTGATGTTGCTAGCCCTGGTGCTCGAGCACGCGTCGATCAGCCGTCAAGAGATCCTGCGCGGTCCCTTTAGAGACGAGGCGGGTAGCACACTTTTGATGGTGCCTTTGACCCGGAACGGTCCCTTTTCCTGCTGTTTTGAAGCGCGATCCGATACGCAGGCCTCACCGCGACGGTCCAGGCTGCGCCTTTGGGTGAACGATAGGCAGTTCGCAGGACCACACACCTCACACGATGCCATACGCTCGGGTGAGGCCGGGGCGTTCAGCCATTGGAACGGTTTTGTGCGTCTGGCACTGCCGGCGGGCATGGCCAACGATGCCAGTGCGATCGTGCGGCTGAGCTACCCTGTGCAATTGAAGGTCCGGGGGATCGGTTCCGTGATCGCTGCGCTCTCGGCCATGGTATGGCTGTTCTTCAACTGGCCGACGACGACGAGCGTACGCCGGGCGCCTGCGAGGGACGTTGCGGCAGCGTTGCAGCGCGCCGTTCGCTACCTTCAGGTGCGGCCGCGGGTGAGCCTGTGCAATGCGGCCCTGCTCCTCCTGACGCTTGGCGTACTCTGCCTTGAGGCCGGATTTTGGACCCGAACCGAGACCCTCCAGGGCCCATTCGCCGTTGAAGGTCCAACGTCGTCGCATCCCGCCAATAGAACGCATGTGGCCACACCAAATGCAGCCGGACGGTTCCGCTTTCTCAACGCGCGCGGAGACACGAGCAGCGCGCCCTTCGCGTCCACGCTTTGTCTCCAAGTCGATCGCCGCGAACAGTCAACGCCGCATGCCAACCATGACAAGATCAGGTCAGGCGAGACCGACATCTTTAGCCATTGGGGGGAGTGGGTCCGATTTGCTTTGCCGGCCGGGGTAGCAAACGAAGCCGGAACCCGCGTGACGATGGTCTACGCCTTGCAGCCGGTCGGATGGCTTACGCCGGCGCTGCTGGCGCTTATTCTCGGATCGGCACTGCTGGTCAATTGGCCAACGCTGACACCGCGGCGGATCGGTCAATTGCTAGCGCTGCCCGGACGGGGCTTGCTGACGCTGACCTATGCCGGGCTGGCGTTTGCGGCGCTGTATGCGGCGGCAACGCTTGTTGCCTGGCTGGCGGGCGCGGCGCTCCCGACGGCCGCGCTCATCCGCCGGATCGGCGTGCTCGAGTGGCTTGCCCTGAACGAGACGCGTCTTCCCTACCTGCTGCTCAGCCTTGCGTTGCTGGCGGCGGCGGCGCATTGGGTGGCGCCTCTAGCCGGTATTCCCGGCCGGGCCCTCGAGCGTGACAGGCTGCGCTTGCAGAGGCTGTTGGGGCGGTGGGGCTTTCCACTTCTCACCACGATCTTCGTCTTTGCGGCCAGCGCGCAGTGGGCTGGCCTCCTGAGGCCCACCGATTTCTCTGGCGCCAGTCTCGTCGGGCTGTTGCCCTTCAATGATGCCGGGGCCTACTTCGGCGATGCCCACGATCAGGCACGTGATGGTGTCTGGAGCAGCATTTCCGTCCGACGGCCGATCGCCGCCGCCATGCGCACGACGCTGATGTTCCTCGGCGGCTATTCCTATCCCATGATGGTTATACTTCAGTCCGCCCTGCTCGCCGGTGCGACCATGTTTGCCGCCGCGTCCGTGGCGCGCTGGAAAGGTGTTTGGTCGGCGGTCGCGTTCACCAGCATCATGATCATCGTCGCTCGCAGCTTCTCTACCTCGACTCTCACCGAGTCGTTGGGTCTCGGCATGGCGCTGTTCGCCATCCCATTCTTCATTGCCGCCTTACAAAATCAGTCGAGGGCATGTGCGCTCATCGCGTTCGCCGCTATGTCCACTGCGCTGATGATCCGCATGGGCAGTATGTTCACGATCCCCGCGCTGTTGCTCTGGCTTGTCGTGTGCTTCGCCACAACGGTGCGTGATCGTATGCGAATGGCCGCAAGCGGCATCGGCGTGCTCGTTGCCATCTACGCCGTCAATTTTGCGCTGACCCGGCTCTATGCAGCCAGTACGGATCTAGTCGGCAGCAACTTCGCTCATACGATCTGCGGCTTGACCATCGGCGAGGTGTGGTCGGTTTGTCAGGAACGCTATCTGCCGGAGCTGAAGGGCTTGGCCTCCGAAAAAAGCTTGTCCGAACTACTTTATGCAAAGGCCTGGGAGAATTTTCAGCAGAACCCAGTTATTTTTTTCAAACGTCTGGCGGCTGGGATTCTGGAATTTGCCACAACCTTATCCGGCACGCTGCTGACGGGGTATATGTCGGATTCCCCCCCGTTCTGGTTTTCTTACGCTCTGCTGTTCAAGGTTTTGCTGATCTGTGCAGGCGTGGCGTTGTACCTGGGCTCAACCAAAGAGCGGATCTTCTGGACCTTGCTGTGGGCCAGTGTCTTGGCCTCTTCCGCTTTCGTTATCTTCGATGACGGCCGACGAGTGCTGATCGCCAGCTATCCTTTGATCGGCCTGTTCCTCGTCATGGGTATCGTGACGCCGCGCTTGCAGCCTTGTCCAAATCGGGCAATGCCACCGAGGCTTGAACGAATGGGTACGGTGGCCCTGGCATTACTCGCCGGGTTGCTGCTGGTGATGCCTGCGCTGGCGTTCGCCATCGGAGGGCCGCAATCTTCTGTGGCTTTGGCGGCGAGATCAAATCCCAGCGAGCACATCGTGCTTGGGGGGCGAAGGATGTCCGGCATTCAAGTGCTTGCGGATGGTGAGGCACGGCCGTGGCCGGGCGCAAGCATTGGGCTGGGTGATTTCAGGGCACTCGTTGGTCATAGTGGTTTCGAGCTGTATCAAGGACTTTTGAAGCCTTCGGTTCCACCACTGCCGTTCGGCTTCATTGCCGCGCCTCGCGCCGAGAAGCATAGGCCGAGCCGGTATCTCTACATTGTGCCGGCGCATGTGCTGCAACGCCCCGATGTGACGCACTGGGTCTTTACGGTCGAGGACTGGCAGCGCAAACCGGGTTTTGGACCTTATTGGTATCTCGTCACGAAGGCCGAGCCGCTGGTGCCTTGAGGTCGACAGGCGAGGGTCAAACGATTGGGGGATTTGATGGCCGGTGGTCGTGTTTGTGTTCCAGGCCAAGCCCTCAGACCGACCTCCGTTCGGCTGCGCGTCGTCACGGCTGCGTTGCTGCTTCTCACGTTTGGCCTGCTGTGCCTCGAGGCTGGTTTCTGGAGCCGGTCGGAGACCCTCAAGGGACCATTTCCAAGTGAAGCCCCGACGGTTTCCTATCACGACAACAAGATGCTGTTGGCAACTGCGAAGGCCTGGGGGCCCTTTCGGTTTCTGATGGAGGCTCGCGGCGACAGAACCGGTGCGCCGGCGGCATCCCTGCTGCGGCTGCACGTCGACGGCCGGGACTACGCCACGGCTCATGCCGACCACAACAGTATTCGCGCCGGGGAAACGGGTGTTTTCAGTCATCGCGGCAACTTTGTCCGTTTCGCTCTGCCCGCCGGACAAGCCAACGGGCCTGATCTCTCCGTCACGCTGACCTATCCCTTGCAGCCCATCCGGTGGATCACGCCAGCCCTTTTGGCACTTCTTCTTGGGTCGGCACTGCTGATCAGTTGGCCTCGGCTGTCGCAGCAACGGGCTACTCAAATCCTGGCCATCCCCGGGCGAGGTCTCCTCGTGATGGCTTATGCAGGGCTGGTGGCCACGGCGTTGTTTGCGGCCGGCACCATCGTTGCGTGGCTAAGCGGAGCCGCGCTGCCGAGCGCGGCGCTGATCCGTGCGACGCCCATCATCGAATGGCTTGCGTTGAATGAGACGCGGCTGCCTTACGTGCTGATCATGCTGGCGATGCTGGCGGCGGCGGCGCAGGCGGTGGCGCAGTCCTCCGGTCTGCCGTCGAGGGAACTCACGCGCGATGGTCTGCGCCTGCAGAAAATACTGGGACGGTGGGGATTCGTATTGCTCACCGCGTGGCTGCTGTTCGCGGCGAGCGTGCCATGGGCTGGCCTCTTCCGGCCGACCGACTTTGCCGGTGCCAGTCTGTTCGGGCTGCTGCCGTTCAATGATGCCGCGGCGTATTTCAGCGATGCGCACGATCAAGCGCGTGATGGCGTCTGGAGCAGCATCTCCGTCCGCCGGCCGATCGCCGCGGCGATGCGCACGGCGCTGATGTTTTTCAGCATGTATTCCTACGCCTTGATGGTGGCCCTGCAGGTGATCCTGCTTGCGGGCACAACCGCTTTTGCGGCCGCTTCTGTGGCGCGCTTCAAAGGCGTGTGGGCAGCCATTGTGTTTACGGGCATCATTGCCCTCGTGGCGCGAAGCTTCCTGACATCGGCCCTGACCGAACCGCTCGGCTTGAGCGTGGCATTGGCTTTCGTTCCGTTTTTCATCGCGGCGTTGCGGACGAAATCAGAACCTCTTGCCCTGCTCGCGTTCGCCGGCATCTCGGTCGCGCTCATGATCCGCATGGGCAGCATGTTCACAATCCCGGCGCTGCTGCTCTGGATGGTAATCTGTTTCGCGGCGACGGTCCGGGATCGCGTGCGTGTGGCCGCAAGCGGCATCGGCGTGCTCGTTGCCATCTACGCGGTCAATTTCGCGCTGACCCGGCTCTATGCAGCCAGTACGGATCTGGTCGGCAGCAACTTCGCTCATACGATCTGCGGCTTGACCATCGGCGAGGTGTGGTCGGTTTGTCAGGAACGCTATCTGCCGGAGCTGAAGGGCCTGGCTACCGAGAAAGCCTTGTCCGATCTGCTCTATGTCAAGGCCTGGGAGAATTTCCAGCAGAGCCCCGTGATTTTCTTTAAGCGCTTGGCGGCGGGCATCGGACAGTTTGTGTCGACGCTGCCCGGAACATTGCTGACGGGATACATTTCGGACATTCCGCCATTCTGGTATTCCCCGGTTCTGCTGTTCGCGGTTCTCCTCGTCGGGGGTGCTGTGTCCGCCTACCGGAGCTCGGTCAACGAGCGGATCTTCTGGACCTTGCTGTGGGTCAGCATCAGCGCCTCGGCGGCCATTGTGATCTTCGATGACGGACGGCGGGTGCTGATGGCCAGCTATCCACTGATCGCGCTATTCTTAGTCTTGGGGTTCGTCAAACCTCGCGCGATGCGTGATCCGCCGTTCATGTCTTCGCCGAACCTTGTCCGGTCTGGCGTGCTGGGCCTCGCTGGCTTGGGCTGTGTCCTGCTGGTCACCCCGATGCTGGCCTATGCCGTCGGCGAGCCCCTGGCCGGTTCAGCGCTTACAAAAAAACAGAACGCGAACGAGCACGTCGTGCTTGGAGGTCGCAGACTGTCCGGAGTGCAGGTGGTCGAGGACCCAGATCCCCGCTTCTGGGTGTTGCCAACCATAGGCATCGGCGATTTCAAAACCATCGTGCGTCGCAGTGGCTTCGAGCATTACCAAGGTCTGGTCACGCCAGTCGTTCCGTCCCTCCCATTCGGCTTTGTCGCAGCGCCACGCGCCAAACGGGGAGAGCCAAGCGATCGCCTCTACATTGTGCCGGCGCATGTGCTGCAACGCCCCGATGTGACGCACTGGGTTTTCACCGTCGAGGACTGGCAGCTGAAGCCGCCCTCGACGGCCCGCTGGTATCTCGTCACGAAGGCCGAGCCGCTGGTGCCGTGAGGGCTGTCGAGGCTTCGAACAGGAGGACACGGGTGACTTTTTCGCTCAAGGGACGCCGCGTTTGTGTTCTTGGTCCGGCCGGCATGGTTGGATCCGCCATCGTGCGGCGCCTTGCCCGCGAGGGCACCGCTGCGGTCCTCGCGCCCGACCGTCGCGATCTCGACCTGACGAAGCAGCCCGCGGTGGCCGACTGGATGCGAACGCAGCGTCCCGATGTCGTGGTGGTCGCTGCCGCCAAGGTCGGCGGAATTCTGGCCAACTCGACCTATCCGGTCGATTTTCTCTACGAGAACCTGATGATTGCGGCCAATGCGATCCACGCGGCGCACGCGGCCAATGTCACGAAGCTGCTGTTCTTGGGCTCCTCCTGCATTTACCCGCGCGCCGCGCCGCAACCCATGTCCGAGGATGCGCTGCTCACCGGCCCCTTCGAGCCGACCAATGAGTGGTATGCGCTGGCCAAGGTCGCGGGCATCAAGCTGTGCCAAGCCTATCGCATCCAGCACCAGGCCGACTTCATTTCGTGCCAGCCGACCAATCTGTACGGGCCAGGCGACAATTTCGACTTGCAGAATTCCCACGTTCTGCCGGCACTGCTGCGCAAGGCCCACGAGGCGAAGCTCGCCGGTGCGCCGCGCATGCAGGTCTGGGGCAGTGGAACGCCGCGGCGCGAATTCCTGCACGTCGATGATCTGGCCGATGCCTGCGTCTTTCTCTTGCAGAACTTCAGCGGCCCGGAGCCCATCAATGTCGGCTGGGGAGAGGATCTCACGATCGCCGAGATCGCCGCGTTGATCAAGGATGTCGTGCGCTTCAAGGGGGACCTCGCCTTCGACGCCTCCAAGCCCGACGGCATGCCCCGGAAGCTGCTCGACACGAGCCGCATCAAAGCCCTCGGCTGGCGTCCCCGGATTGGGCTCGCGGCCGGGCTTGAGAGCTATTACCGCTGGTTCCTTGAGGCACAGGGCAGCTATCGCTCGTGACACGCAACGGTATCGCAGGCTGACTTAACGGGGGAGCAGACGCACATGATCAACAAGACCGCGCTTATCACGGGCATCACAGGCCAGGACGGTGCCTATCTCGCCGAGCTGCTCCTCGCCAAAGGCTATACGGTGCATGGCATCAAGCGGCGCTCCTCCTCCTTCAACACGGACCGGGTCGACCATCTTTACGTCGATCCCCACATCGAGAATGCCCGCTTTTTCCTGCATTACGGCGACATGACGGATGCGACCAACCTGATCCGCATCATCGCCGAGACAAAACCCGACGAGATCTACAACTTGGCAGCCCAAAGCCACGTCCAGGTCAGTTTTGAAACGCCGGAATATACGGCGCAAGCCGACGGCATCGGCACCCTGCGTCTGCTCGAGGCGCTTCGCATCCTCGGGGTTGAAAATCGCGTGCGCTTCTATCAGGCCTCGACGTCTGAGCTCTACGGAAAAGTCCAGGAGACGCCGCAGCGCGAAACAACCCCCTTCTATCCGCGAAGTCCCTACGCGGTGGCCAAGCTCTACGCCTACTGGATCACGGTGAACTACCGTGAGGCTTATGGCATCCACGCCTCCAACGGCATCCTGTTCAACCACGAGAGCCCGATGCGCGGCGAGACCTTCGTGACGCGCAAGATCAGCCGCGCCGTGGCGGCCATCCATCTTGGTCAGCAGGATGCGCTCTACATGGGCAACATCGACGCCAAGCGCGACTGGGGCCACGCTCGCGACTACGTGGAAGGCATGTGGCTGATGATGCAGCAGCCCACGCCCGACGATTACGTGCTGGCGACCGGCAAGACGCATTCCGTGCGCGAGTTCATCGAGCGGGCCTTCGCCTGCGTCGACCGCCGGATTGCCTGGAAGGGCAGAGGCGTCAACGAGGTCGGCATCGACGAGCGCTCGGGCAAGTCCGTGGTGCGCATCGACCCCGCCTATTTCCGCCCGACCGAAGTCGAGCTGCTGCTCGGCGATCCCACCAAGGCTCGCGACAAGCTCGGGTGGCGCCACAAGACGACGTTTCCCGAGCTTGTCGACGAGATGGTGCGCGCGGATCTAGCCCTCTTCCGAAGCGCCAGGACCGCCGTCCGTCAGGGCTGACGCGAGCCGCCGTCTGATGCCGCCCGTGATCACGTCGTGTCCGCACAAGGTCGGTCGCGTGCCGGATCGTCGTTGCCGATGGCCCTCGTTGTCGAAGGTCCTCGTTGCCGATGGCCCTTGGTGCCGATGGCCACGGCGTTGCCGATGGGAATGTCCGCGCAGTTTCGGCGTGGCGACCTGGATTGGAGCCGGGCCTCGTTGCAGTCTCATCGCGGTCCAAGGAGGCCACTCAAAGGTACCTGATGGCCGCGCAGGTAGACCAGCGTGTGGCCGCGTTGCAGGGCTTTGTCCAGCACCTC
>JBKJYG010000483.1:0-7254 GCA_046715905.1 Hyphomicrobiaceae bacterium
ACGTGATGCCTGTCGCCTGCCGCAGCGACGTGCTGACCGTGGCGCCGACATCGGCGATCCAGGAAGAAATCGGCGCCCGCATGCGCGCGCTCGAAAGCGACGCCGATGGCATTCGCGTGACGGTCGAGCCGGGGCCGCAGCGCCCGCTGTGGCTCCCGCGACGGGCAACCATGGCGCTCTTTGAACGTGCTCACGTTATCGCCGCCAGCATCGGCTTCGAGCTCAGACACGACACCTTCGGCGGCGGCAGCGACGGCAACTTCACCGGCGCGCTTGGCCTCGCCACGCTTGACGGCCTGGGCGTCGATGGCGGCGGCGCGCATACGTTCGAGGAGCACCTGCTGATCTCGTCGCTGGTGCCGCGGTGCAGACTATTGGCCGAGCTGATCGCCACACTTGATTGATCCGTCAGCTGACCCCTCCGACACCCCCGCGAGTTCCCATGCCCCTCGATCAGCTCGACCCCACCGCCAACCCGCATTGGCCCGAGGGCCACCCTCGCATCCCGCCGCGTCGCATCGGCGTGCTGCTGCTGAACCTCGGCACGCCCGATGGCACCGACTACTGGTCGATGCGGCGCTACCTCAAGCAGTTCCTGTCCGACCAGCGCGTGATCGAAGTGCCGCGCTGGAAGTGGTGGCCGATCCTCAACCTCATCATTCTCACCGTGCGGCCCGGTCCCAAGGGCCGCGACTACGCGAGCATCTGGAACCGCGAACGCGACGAAGGCCCGCTGAAGACCATCACCCGTGCGCAGGCCGAAGGCCTTGGCCGGCGCATGGCCGACGAACCAAGCGTCCTCGTCGACTGGGGCATGCGCTACGCCAATCCGAGCACCGCATCCAGACTGCAAGCTTTGAAGGACGCCGGCTGCGATCGCATTCTGCTGGTGCCGCTCTATCCGCAGTATGCGGCCGCCACCACGGCCACGGCGTGCGATGCCGCCTTTGCTGCCCTGATGCGCATGCGCTGGCAGCCCTCGATCCGGGCCGCGCCCGCCTGGGGGGATGATCCGGCTTACATTGCAGCCCTCGCCGCGTCGATGCGCCAGAGCCTCGCCGGCTTGAGCTTCGAGCCGGAGACCATCATCGCAACCTTCCACGGCATGCCGCAGCGATATCTGGAAGCGGGTGATCCCTATCATTGCCAATGTGTGAAGACCTCGCGGCTGCTGCGCGAGACCCTTGGCATTCCGCCTGACCGCTGGCTGACGACATTCCAGTCGCGCTTTGGCAGCGAGCCCTGGCTGCAGCCCTACACCGATGACACGGTGCGCCGGCTCGCCCGCTCGGGCGTGAAGAAGATTGCGTTGGTGGCGCCCGGATTCTCTTCGGATTGCCTGGAGACGCTGGAAGAGCTCGAGGTCGAAAACCGAAATTATTTCATGGCCGCGGGCGGGACCGATTTCGCCTACCTTCCAGCGCTCAACGCCTCCACCGAAGGCCTCGACGTCATCGAAGCCGTCGTCCGGCGGGAGCTGGGAGGATGGCTTGGGTAGGCATGGGTCTTGGCCCCGCTGATCAGGCGTGGCTGACGGATCATCGCGTGCGTGAGGTGTGCCGCGCCATTGAAGCTTTGAGCTCTCGCTTGCCAACGACCGCAATCGGCAGGCGGCGCGCGCTCCAATACCTGTGCACGCGAGCCACCGGGCGCATCGAGCCGCGCATCCGCCCCGCTCACACCCGCTTGCCAGCATGCGCAATCTAAGCCACGGTTCGATGTTGAAAGATCGTGCTTTCGGCGGCCGCGAAGGGGCGCAATGTCGGATTATCGCCAAGCCCTGCCCATTGGCACTCTGATCGGCGGCGACTACCGGGTCCTTGGAGTTCTGGGCCAGGGTGGCTTTGGGCTGACATACCAGGCGGAAGACCGGCGGCTGGGCTCCCCGGCCGCGGTCAAGGAATATTTCCCATCCGATCTGGCCGTGCGCGACGAGACCACCACGGTGCGTGCGCGGTCCTCCCGGGAAGAGAGCGTGTTCTCCTGGGGCCGCGACAAGTTCCTCGAGGAAGCCCGCACGCTGGCCAAATTCCGGCACCCGAACATCGTGCGGGTCGCGCGCCTGTTCGAAGCCAACAATTCCGCCTACATGGTGCTGGACTTCGAGGCCGGCCCGAACCTTTCGGAGTGGCGGACGGCGCTCGGGCGCGCGCCCCCGCAACGCGAGCTCGATCGCATCGCCGCAGGCCTCCTGGATGCGGTGGAGACCGTGCACAACGCCGGCGTCCTGCATCGCGACATCAAGCCGGCCAATATCATCATGCGCGGCGGCACGCACCCCGTGCTGATCGATTTCGGCGCCGCCCGGCAGTCCTTCGGCGCCCGATCCAAGACGGTGCATGCGATCGTCACGCCCGGCTACTCGCCCAAGGAGCAATACGCGCTCGATGTCGACCGGCAGGGTCCCTGGAGCGATATCTACGCGCTCGGTGCGACGCTCTACTTCCTCCTGGTCGGCAAGGCGCCGGCCGACGCCCTGTCTCGGGACCTGCAGGATGCCATGCCCATGGCCACGGATGGGGACGAGCCTTACCGGCCGTCCTTCATCGCCGCCATTGAGCACGCCATGCAAATTCACGCCAGCGACCGCCCGCGATCGATCGCCGAGTGGCGCGTAGAGCTGCTCGGGGATGCACACCCGCCGGGCAGCGCGTTTGCAAATCACGACGAAACCGATGATGCGGGCCCTCGCTTTGCAAGCGGATCGCAGAGCGCGCGCGCCCTGTTCAGCGGCAAGCCAGCCTCCGGCCCCTATCCGAACTCCGGCTCGCCTGCCAACTCGCGCCCGCGCTCGCGTCCCTCCCACCCACGGCGATCGGGGGCTCTCCTCGTCAGTCCCGCCGTCGCACCTTCCCATCTCGAAGCCCCGGCGCACCGCTCAAAGCTGCCACTGCTTGCGGCATTCGCAGTCGCTGCTCTCATTACCGGCGGCATTTGGGCCTACGTGCTCGTGCTCGGTCCCAACCAGGATCGTGCGCAATGGCTGTCCGCTGAGAATGCGCACACCGTGCAGGCCTATGACGCCTATCTGGCCGCGCGGCCCAACGGCCAGTTTGCAGCCGAGGCGCGCAGCCGCCGCGCCGCCGTGGCGAGCGCACCGGGCGCCACGGGTTCGCGCAGTGCGCTGGGCGGCGGCGCCGAGCCGAAGACCTCCTCCGCCACGCTGGCGCCAGCAACTTCGGGAGGTGCAGGCTTCCAACCCTCGGCCCAGCCGCAGCCGCCACCGCCCAGCACCCCTTCACAACTCCCCCTGCCCGCCCCATCGCTCCGCGAAACGCCGCAGATCATACCCCCAACGACGCCGGCGGCGGCCACCGCCCCGCCGTCCACCGCGCCCGCAGCCGTCCAGCCGCCGCCATTTCAACCGCCGCCGACGCCGCAGAAGAGCGCGGCCAACATCCCGCAGCCGCCGCTGCCCGCGCCCCCCGCGAGCGACATTCCCCTAGTCTCGCCGCCGTCCGAGCCGCCTCAGTCGAAAGCCGCCGACCCTCCCCGCCCGCCTGCCATCAGACGGGTGCCCGAGCGGCCGACGCTTCCCGGAGCTCTCAGCCAGGCGCAGATCGACCAGGCCCGGCAGGCAGCCAATGCCGCCGAGTTCCGGTTGGCGTCATCGGTCTTTCTAGCGGGAAATGTTCCGGGCTACAGCGAGCAATCGAGCGACTTCATCGCTGAACTGGGCACGCTGAGCGGGACGAAGATCAAGGCCGTGCCCTTCACCGCCGCCGACGCACCGCCGGTCTCGGAAATCGTTAACGGCAGCAGCCGTAGCGTCTATATGGGCTGGCATTCGCCGGTGCAGAGCATCAGCCGTGGCCGGCTTTATGCCGTGCTCTCGGGCGAACTCCCGTTCGGACTGGCGCCACCCGACCATCTGCGGTGGTTGCAGGCCGAGGGGGCCAATCTCCTCGAACGCGCCTACTGGCGAGACGGCTTTGGCGTCCGCGCCATTCCGTGCGGCATCGGAGGCTCACCCGGCGGCTGGTTCAGCCGCGAGATCAAGACGCTTGCCGACCTGCAGGGTTTGAAAGTCTCGGTGGCCGCGTTATCCAGCGCGAAAGGCACTCCGATTTGGGCGCAGGCGCTGGAGAAGGCTGCCGCTGTTCCCGTCAGCATCGGGCGTGACTACACGCAGGCCTTTTCCACGCAGCAGGTCCAGGCCGTGTTTGCGGCAAGCTGGAACCAGTACCTTTCGATTTTCCTCAAGGCTCCGGTACCTGCTCCGATCTATCATAGTCCCGGCGTGCACCAGCCAAGCTTCGTGCTCGATCTGCTGATCGGGGCCAATCAGTGGAACACGATGTCCGTTCCTCAGCAGCAGCTCATCGACGAGGCGTGCCGGCGCACGATCACCAAATGGGCTGGCCAGGCCCAGGCCACGCAGAACAACGTCCTCCAGCAAATTCGCGCGCAGCGGGTGACGGTGCGCCCGATCCCCTCGCAGGTGCTCGATGCGCTTCGCCAGTACGTGACGGAGGTGCTCGACGCGGAATCCGCCCAGAACTCAGATTTCGGCGATGTGGTCGCCAGCTACAATAAGTTCCGCCGTTGAGCTTGGTGTACCGCTCGTCTGTCCACCTCACATCTGGACAACCCGCCCGGCTCGTTTAGTTTAAGGCTCAACCAGCGGAGGACATGATGCCTTTCGTCTTGCCAGGCGGCTTTGAAAGCTTCGCACTGTTTGTGGTCGCTCTCGTCATCTTCTTCCTGTGGTCGACCGTCAAGATCGTGCCCCAAGGTTATACCTGGACGGTCGAGAACTTCGGCGCCTACACGCGCACGCTTTCACCCGGCCTGCACATTCTGATGCCCATCGTCGAGCGCGTCGGCCATCGTATCAACGTCAAGGAGCAAGTGATCGACATCCCCTCGCAGGACGTCATCACGCGCGACAACGCCATGGTGAGGGTCGACGGGGTCAGCTTCTACCAGGTGCTGAGTGCCGCCAAGGCCGCCTACGAGGTCGATGATCTCCAGAGGGCGATGGTGAATTTGACCATGACCAACATCCGTACGGTGATGGGGTCGATGGATCTCGACGAATTGCTGTCCAACCGCGACCAGATCAACGCCAAGCTGCTGCAAGTGGTCGACGCGGCGACCGAAGCCTGGGGCGTGAAGGTCACACGGATTGAAATCAAGGACATTGCGCCCCCGCTCGATCTGGTTGAAAGCATGGGGCGGCAGATGAAGGCCGAGCGCGACAAGCGCGCCAACATCCTGGAGGCAGAGGGCCACCGGCAGGCGGCGATCCTGGCCGCCGAAGGTGAGAAGCAGGCCGTCATGCTGGCCGCCGAGGGGCGCAAGGAGGCTGCCTTCCGCGATGCCGAGGCGCGCGAACGCTTCGCCGAGGCGGAAGCCCGGGCCACGCATCTGGTATCCGAGGCGATCACCAAGGGGAGCGCGCAGGCGATCAACTACTTCGTGGCCAACAACTACGTCAAGGCGCTCGAGGCGATCGCCAAGTCTCCCAATCAGAAGATCCTGATGATGCCGCTCGAAGCCTCCGCGGTGATCGGCTCTCTGGCGGGCCTGGCCGAGATCACGAGCGAAGCTTTCGGCCACCGCAACAGCGGGCCGGCTGGCCAAGCCAATGGCGGCAGCGTGCCGAAGTCGGGAGGCTCCGCGTGATGCAGAGGCCGGCGGCCGCAAGGATCTCCGATCATGTACGTGCTTGATGCAATCGCGGCTTATGGCACGTGGGCCTGGCTGTTGCTGGCGGTCATCCTGCTGATCGCGGAAGCCCACGCGCCCGGGCTGCATTTCGTATGGTTCGGGGTTGCCGCGGCCCTGGTCGGGGTGCTGGCCCTGATTACGGACATCCCGCCGGCATGGCAGTTGATGGTCTTTGCCGTCACCGCCGTAACGGCGGTTATCTTCGCCCGGCGCCTGGCGCGATCGAGCGTGACCCTCAGCGATCTTCCCAATCTGAACATGCGCGGCGCCCAGAACATTGGTCGCATCGTCACCGTCGAAGAACCCATTCGGGGCGGGCGCGGCAAGGTGCGGGTGGGCGATACGGTCTGGCAGGCCGAGGGTCCGGATGCGGCGGCCGGCATGCAGGTCAAGGTGACAGGTCTGAACGGCACGGTTCTGAAGGTCGAGCACGAGCGACCCTGATCTCGCGGACGCAGTGGCCTCGTCAGACGATGACGATGGCGGGTACGCTCAGGCAACTCCGGCGCGCAACAGATCATGCACGTGCAGGATGCCAACGGGCTTGCCGTTCTCCACGACGAACAACGCCGTAATGCGCGAGGTGTTGATGACATCGATGGCAGCCGATGCCAGCATGCCAGGTCCCACCGTTTTCGGCCCGCGCGTCATGATCTCTTCCGTGGTGGCCTTCAGCAGGTCAGGCCCCATGTGACGGCGCAGGTCGCCGTCCGTGATAACGCCGACCAGGCCGCCCTCGGCATCGATCACCCCCAGGCAACCGAAGGCTTTCTGCGTCATGGTCACGAGCGCGGTGGCCATGGTTTCCGTGTCGCGCGCCAATGGCAACTCGGCCGCCTTGTGCATCAGATCGGCTGTGAACTTGAGCTGCGCTCCCAGCGAGCCGCCCGGATGGAAGACCTGGAAGTCACGCGCCGTGAAGCCCTTGGCCTCGAGCAGCGCAATGGCCAAGCAGTCGCCCAGCGCGAGTTGCATGGTCGTGGACGTGGTCGGCGCCAGTCCGTGCGGACAGGCTTCCCGCGCCTTCGGCAGATCCAGCACCACATCGGCCGAACGGCCGAGCGCCGACGTGGCCCGCGACGTGATGGCGATCAGCGGCACCGAGAAACGCCGCGAATAGGTCAGGATATTCTTCAGCTCGACGGTTTCCCCCGACCACGAGATGGCCAGGATCGCGTCCTCCCGAGTGATCATCCCCAGATCGCCGTGCGCCGCCTCGGACGGATGCACGAAGATGGCGGGTGTTCCGGTTGACGCAAACGTTGCAGCCACCTTCTGGCCGACATGGCCCGACTTGCCGATCCCTGTGACGATGACGCGGCCCTTGGCCAACGCGAGGATCTGCACCGCGGCGACGAAGGCTGCGCCCATGCCATTGGCGAGCGACGCGCGCAGGGCATCAATGCCCTCCGCCTCGATCTCGAGCGTTCGCAGCGCCGCCTCGATCGCGACCGACGACGCGCGGTCATCGATAGCCCGTGCCTGGGCAGCTTGTGCCATTCTGGTTCCCCCTCGATCTCCGGTCGTCGCTGCCCCGGGTCGTCGCTGCCCCATGTTCCCGGGCGCCATGTTCCCGGGCGC
>JBKJYG010000484.1:0-3326 GCA_046715905.1 Hyphomicrobiaceae bacterium
GCAGCCTCGAGCACATCGGGGCGCCGGGCGACGATCGCCACGTTGGCGCCGGCTCGGACGAAGGACTGCGCAATCGCCAGTCCGACCCCCATGCTGCCCCCCGTCACGATCGCATTGCGGTCCTTCATTGTAAATTGCATGGCTGTCCTCCCGACGGCGTGACGTTGCGAGCAATCCTATCGCCGACGCCTGGCCAGAACCAGTCCGCGCCAGGGCAGCTTACGCCGCTTTGTCGCGAAGCTCCCGGACAGCCGTCTCCCAGGCAGCGATCGTCGCTTTGATGTCGTCGGCATCATGCGCGGTCGAGATGTAGTACTTGCTGTCGCTTTTCAGGATGCCCGAGCGCAGCAGCGAGGCATTGAAGCGGCGCGCCATCTCAGCATCGCCTTTGAAATAGCCGCGGTAGTCGGTCACCTCCGCTTCCGTGAATACGACATCGAACATCGGCGGCTCGCCGATGATGCGGGCCTTCAGGCCGGCGCCTTTGATGAGCCGCCCCAGCGCATCCATCAGCTCCCGCCCGGTGGCGAACAACTGCTCGTAGGCGCCCGGACGCTTCAGGATGGCCATCGTCGCGAGCCCTGCCGCCGCGGCCACCGGGTTGCCCGACAAGGTGCCGATCTGCACGAGGAAGCGATCCTCCGGCACGGCTGATTTATCGAAGTGCTGCATGATGTCCGAGCGGCCCGCCACGGCCGCCAATGGAAATCCGCCGCCGATGACTTTGCCAAAGGTCGCCAGATCGGGCGTCACGCCATAGTAGGCCTGGGCACCGCCATAGCTCCAGCGGAAGCCTGTGACCACCTCGTCGAAGATGAGCACGATTCCCGTCTCCTCGGTGATCGCGCGCAATCCCTCGAGAAAGCCAGGCTTGGGTCCGATCAGACGCTGGAACGGCTCGACGATGATGGCCGCGAGTTCGTCCTTATACTGGTCGACGAGACTGCGCACCGCCTCGAGGTCATTGTAAGGGGCGACGATCACCTCCTCCTGCACGGCGCGGGGAATGCCGGCGGAGTCCGGCACGGGGCGGGGAAAATTGGCCAGCCGCTTGGGGGCCAGGCTCATGAGCCCGTAATCGCTCATGCCGTGATAGCCACCCTCGAATTTGAGGATCTTGTCGCGGCCGCAAAACGCGCGCGCGGCCCGCAACGCATAAAGGTCGGCCTCGGTGCCCGTGCACACGAAGCGGACCTGCTCGGCGCACGCGATGCAATCGACGATTTCGGCGGCGAGCCGGATGCCGTGCGGATTGTTGACGAAAAAAGTCGTGCCGAGGGCCACCTGCTCGGTCACGGCGGCCGTCACCTCCGGGTGCGCGTGCCCGACCAGCATCGGACCCGACCCCAGCAGATAGTCCACATATTCGTTGCCCGACACGTCCCACACGCGGCCAGCCTTGCCGCGCGCGATGACAACATTGAGGCCCGTATTGCCGAAGGTTCCGGCTGGCAACACGCGGCGGGCGACGTCTGCGAGATCGGTTTCATCGGACGTGCGTACGAGTTGCTGCATCGATGGCTCCTTGGTGGGGCGCAAAAGAGGGCGGCCGTCGCTCAGATAGATCTTGCGGTCGGGCGCGCGGATGGCCGAATGTTGAGCGAACCCGTCCAGGCCCGTCAAGCCATTAGGTCTATACCCTCAGCAAGGACCCGCCATGCCGATTGTTCAAGCCCAACGCCTGCAATCCATCGCCACCGAACTGCTGGCTGGCGCCGGCGCGAGCCGGGAAGAATCCGAGATCGTCGCCAAGGGCTGCGTCCTCGCTAATCTTACCGGACACGACAGCCATGGCGTGATTCAGATTCCGACGTACATCGACCGCATCGGCAAGGGTCACATCGTGCCCGGCGCGCCGTTCACGATCGTCCAGGAGACGCCGACCACGACCGTCGTCGACGGCAACTGGGGCTTCGGCTTCGTAGTTGCGGAAAAGGCTGCCAAGCTGACGATGGAGAAAGCCAAGAAATCCAACGTGGCGGCGACGACGATCTTGCGCCAGAGCCACGTCGGACGCGTCGGCGCCTACCCCGCGCTGGCCGCCAAAGAGGGACTGATCGCGATCATGACGGCCGACTCCGGCCGCAGCCCCAAGGCCGTGGCGCCGTTCGGCGGGCGTGAGGCGCGGCTTGGCACCAATCCACTGTGCATTGCCATTCCCTCCGATCTCGACGGCCCTTTCATCCTGGACATGGCGACCTCGGGCGTCGCCGTCGGCAAGATCAAGCTGGCGCAGGCCAAGGGCACACAGATCCCTGAAGGCTGGCTCGTCGACAAGCACGGCAAGGCAACCACGGACCCCTTTGTCTACGATCAGGGCGGCGTGCTGCTGCCTCTTGGCGGCGAGGAAGGGCACAAGGGCTATGGGCTGTCGGCGATGGTCGAAATTCTGTCGGCGCTGCTTCCGGGCCTTGGCTTCGGCGTCGATCCCACAGGCCGGCACAATGACGGTTGCTTCCTGGCGATGTTCAATGTCGAGGCCTTCCGGCCGCTCGCCGGCTTCAAGAAAGAAGTGGCTGAGTTTGCCCGCTATCTGAAGGCCACGCCGCCGGCGGAAGGCTTCACCGAGGTGCTCTATCCGGGTGAAATCGAGTGGCGCCGCGAACAGGAGCGGCTGAAAAACGGCATCGACGTCGATGGCAAGACGTGGGACCAGTTTGAACAGCTTGCCACCAAGTACGGCGTCAGCGAAAAGCTCAAAGGCTGACGGCGTGCTCGGGTTAGACCGGCGCCCCCACGGTCAGCGGGAAGCCGCGCAAGAACTCATCGATGGTCATCGGCCGTTTGCCCGATCGCTGAACTTCGACGAGCCGCACGGCTCCCTCAGCGCACGCGATCGTGCCTATCCCATCCAGGACGCGACCTGGTTCGCCAGAGGCCGAGGTGATGCATGTCCGCAGCACTTTAATGCGTTCGCGGCGAGCGTCCGCGGCCGCCGCCTCGATCCAGGCGCCGGGAAAGGGCGAGAGGCCGCGCACATGGTCGTGCACGGCGCGCGCGGGACGGGCGAAGTCAAGTCGCGCCTCCGACTTGTCGATCTTCCTGGCGTAGATGACCCCGTCGGCGGCCTGGGGGGTTGCTGCAAGCCGGCCCTGCTCGAGCGCCGTCAGAGCTTGGCTCATGACCTCGGCGCCCACTTGCGCCATGCTGTCATGGAGCTCGCCTGCGGTCGTGTCGGGGCCGATCCGCAGTGTGCGGGCGAGGCAGATCGGCCCGGTTTCGAGCCCCTCCTCCATGCGCATCACGACAACGGCTGTCTCGCGATCGCCGGCCATGATTGCCCGCTGGATCGGTGCGGCCCCGCGCCAGCGCGGCAACGCGCTGCC
>JBKJYG010000485.1:0-14886 GCA_046715905.1 Hyphomicrobiaceae bacterium
TCCTCGATCGCCTTTTTGATGCCGTGAGTGATTGAGATCAGGTAGGTGAACAGCACCATCCAAAGTCCGACCGTGACCGAGACCCGCAGCTTCTCCATGATCAGCTCGATGACGCTGATATCGCGGAAATAACTCCGGCCGAAATCAAAGCGGGCGAAATCCCAGATCAGTTTGGCGTATCGCTCGTACCACGGCTTGTCGAAGCCGAACTGTTTCTCAAGCTGCCGGATGAATTCCGGGTCAAGACCTTGCGAGCCGCGGTACTTCGAGCCCACGCTGTCCGCGCCCTGGCCGGGCTGGCCGCCACGACTTGGGCCGGTGATGCCGTCGCCGGAGCCCCCACCCAAGCGGGAGGTGGCGGCAACGTCGGTGCCACTCAGTTGTGCAATGATTTTCTCGACCGGTCCTCCCGGCGCGAATTGCGCCAGGCAGAACGTCAGCGTCAGCACGCCCAACAGGGTCGGGATCATCAACAACAATCTTTTGACGAGATAAGCACCCATCGAGGCCACAACCCTTGCTCCCGCTCCCGCCGTGCGTAACCGGCCGGGATCACGGATCTCACCTCGACGGCAATTTCGCAGCTTTTGCCGTGTCGTACCACCAAGTGTCGATCACGCCGCTTCCGTACTTGGCCGGGACCGGTGGCCTGTTGAACTTATCCCAATAGACGATGTTGTGGGAGGCCTTGAACCAGTGTGGCACCCAGTAATGCCCTGCCCGCAACACGCGGTCGATGGCGCGCGTTGCGGTCACGAGTTCCTGCCGCGACTTGGCTCCCAGCAAAACATCGATGAGCTGGTCCACGACCGGATCCTTGATGCCCGGCAGATTCCGGCTGCCTTCGCTGTTCGCCGTCTCGCTCGCCCAGTAGTTCCGAAGCTCGATCCCGGGGGTCAAACTCATGGAAAATCGAGATGAGACGATATCGTAGTCGAATGTTTTGACGCGCAGCTCGTATTGCGCCGAATCCACCTGCCGGACGTTGGCGCTGATTCCGATCGCTCGCAAATTGCGGATGTAGGGTGCGACCACGCGATCAAACGTCGGCTCGTAGGCCAAGAATTCGATGTCGAACGTCTCGCCGCTGCCATTGCGCAGCACCGCGTCCGTCTTCACTGAGCGCAGGCCGATCAGCGTCATCGCGCTGCACCACACTCCGCAATCGGGATCAGCCACCGGCACCGTGTGCAGGTTCCAGCCTGCTTCGGACAGGAGTTTCTGAGCCTCGCGCAAATGCCGGCGGTCGTTGCCCGTGCCGTCGGTCTGCGGCGACTGATAGGGCTCGCCGAAAACCGCGGCCGGCAGCTTGCTGCGGAACGGCTCGAGGAGAGCCAGCTCTGCGGGCGACGGCGAACCTTTGGCTTTCATTTCAGAGTTTTCAAAGTAGCTCTGCGTTCGCGTATAAAGGCCATAAAACAGGTTCTTGTTGGTCCACTCGTAATCGAATGCGAAGTCCAGCGCTTTGCGGACCCGGGGATCCTGGAACTTGGCGCGACGCGTGTTGATGAACCACCCCTGCGCACCCGAGGGAGTAGCGTCCGGCAGCGTGATTTTGACCAGCCGTCCATCCTTGACGGCGGGGACGTCATACCCCGTGACCCAGTCTTTCGCCGTGAATTCCTCTCGCAGATCGAAAGCGCCGGCTTTCAAGCTTTCCAGCTCGGCCGTGCGGTCGCGGAAATATTCGTATCGCAGCTCGTCGAAATTGAAGCGATGGCGGTTGACGGGAAGATCCTTCGCCCAATACGTGGGCCGGCGCTTGTAGATAATGTACGTACCCTGTTTGTAGTCGGAGATTGTGTATGGCCCAGAGCCGAGGGGGATCTTGAAGGTCGTCTCGTCGAAGGGCTGCTTGTCGTAATAAGCCTTGGGCAGCACCGACAGTCCGGCCACCGTCAGCGGCAGGTCGCGTACGAGCGTCCCTTGAAAGGAAAAGCGCACGGTATGGGTGTCGAGGGCTTCGGCCTTGGTGACATCCCGCATCAGAATGCGATAACTTGGATGACCTTTTTCCTTGAGACTATTGAACGAGAAGACGACATCGTCGGCGGTGACAGGGGAGTCGTCGGCGAATTTGGCCTCGAGCCGCAACTTGAACACGATGCTCATGCGATCGTCCGCCAGATCGGCTGATGCCGCAATGAGGCCATAGGCCGAGTCGGGCTCGTCTCCCGCTCGCGCCATCAGCGTGTCGTAGAGGAGGCTAAGGCCCTGAGCCTGGTTGCCCTTCAAGATGAAGGCATTGAAGCTGTCGAATGTGCGGATCGCAGCGCCGCCCACCAGCGACAGGCGGCCGCCGGTGGAGGCCGAGGGATCGACGTAATCGAAGGCCTTGAAATCCGCCGGATACTTGAGCTCGCCAAATGTCGATAATCCATGCCGCGGCTCCGCTCGGCTCGATGGAACGAGGCCTGCACCGACCGCGAAGGCCGAGACGCTGAGCGCCACCACCGCTCGTATTAGGTTCATCCGCATGAGTGCCTGTCCCTAGCTGCCACGCGTCGCCGCGAGCTTGCGCGCTGCCGCATCGTCAAACCACCAGACCCGGAGGAAGGCGCCCAGGGCTGCGGCATGCCTGGGACCCGGCTCCGGGCGGGCGAACTTGTCCCAGTAGGCGACCCGGTCGACCGGAGAATGGAAATGCGGCACCAGAAAGCTGTTCCATAGCAGAACGCGATCGAGCGCGCGCGTGACATGCACCAGGTCCTCGCGGTCGCGATTGAAAATCAGTCGCTCGATCAACACGTCGATCGCGGGATCCTTGATGCCGATCACGTTTCGCGAGCCCTGCTTGTCGGCAGCGAGGGAGCCCCAGAACTCACGCTGCTCGTTGCCGGGCGACAGAGATTGCGGGAAACGAGCGATCACGATGTCGAAGTCGAATGTTTCAATGCGGCGCGTATACAGCGCACTATCGACCACACGGACCTCGATTTTCAGCCCAAGTTTCTCGAGCTCGGCCTTGTAGGCCAAAACCAAACGCTCGAAATCGGGTTGCACGAGCAGAAACTCCGCCGTGAGTTTCTCCCCTTCTGGGTTCGTCAGAACGCCGCCTTTCATCGCCCATCCAGCTTTGGCGAGGAGTTTCGAAGCCTCACTCATATGACGTCTGAAATCATCCGATGTCGCATGCACAGGATTGGCGTAAGGCTGGGTGAAGACCTCGGCAGGAACGCCTTGTCGCACGGTTTCGAGAATGCCCAGCTCCTCGGCCTGCGGCAGACCGCTCGCCTTCAGCTCGGAATTATCGAAGTAGCTGGACGTCCGCTCGTACTGGTCGAAAAACAGGTTCTTGTTGGCCCATTCGAAATTGAACGCCAGGTTGAAGGCACGGCGAACGCGAATGTCCCGGAACTGCTTGCGCCGCAGGTTGAACGCAAATCCCTGCATGGATTGGAGATTGCGGGTCGGGAGAGCCAATTTCTTCATATGGCCCAGGCGGACCGCATCGATCTCGTATCCCGTCGCCCAGGCCTTGGCGCTCGATTCCGCCCAGAAGTCGGTCTCGCCCGACTTGAAGGCTTCGAATGCGGGCAACCGATCGCGATAATAGATAAACGTCAGCTCGTCGAAGTTCCACTGACCCCGGACGACGGGCAAGTCTCGCGCCCACCAGTCGTTGACGCGGGTGTAGGTGATCCGGCGGCCCGGATCGAGGCTCAGGATACGATAAGCTCCCGACCCAAGGGGCACCTCCATGGTGGCGCGATTGAGATCGCGAGGCGCACCCGCATCAGTTTTGCCGTGCCAAAAATGGCGCGGAAGGATCGGCAGGTCGGCGACGATCTGCGGAAGCTCGCGGTTACCTTTGGAGTCGAAAATGAACTCGACCTCGTGCGGTCCGGTTTTCTGCGCCCGAGACACGTTTTTATAATAGATCGCATACTGCGGACCCGCGGCCTTCAGCGCATCGAGCGAGAACACGACGTCTTCAGGGGTGATCGGCGCTCCATCGTGAAAGCGGGCCTGTGGGCGCAGACCGAACTTCACGGATGAGTAATCGGCTGGATGCGACAGCCATTCGGCGATCAGGCCGTAATCGGTCGATGGCTCATCGAGGCTGTGGAGAAAGAGCGTGTCATAGATCAGACTGACGGCCTGCGCGGCACTGCCCTTGCCGGTAAACGGGTTCAAAGTATCGAACGTGCCGATACTGCGCATCCGAACCTTGCCGCCTTTCGGCGCTGTCGAATTGACCCAGTCGAAGGCTGCAAACCCAGCCGGATACTGGGCTTCACCGATCAGCGACAGCGCGTGCCGGCGGGCAGGATTGGCGTCATCCGCTGATTGTGCCGTGGACGGGTGCCAAGCGCCGGACACGAAGGGGCATGCCGCCGCCAACGCCCCCGGAACACGCACCAGAAACCGCCGGCGCTCGGGATTTTGGATGGATTTCCGATCAGCGCCGGGCATTGCGGGCCTCGAGTTGGCGGGAGGCCTCCGGATCGTTCCACCAGGTGATGGAGATGCTCACGTCCTGCGAGGGATGGCGCGGCGGCCGGCCGAACTTGTCCCAGTAGGCGACCCACGTCATCGGCAGGTACCATTGCGGGATCATGTAGTGGTTCCACAGCAGCACTCGGTCGAGCGCGCGACACGCGGCGATCAGATCTTCCCGGGTGCGGGCATAAATGATGTCGTCGATGATCGAATCCACGGCTGGATTGCGGATGCCGGTCCGATTGCTGCTCGCCTCCTTGCCGGCGGCCTCAGATCCAAACCGTTCGCGCTGTTCGTTGCCCGGCGAATGACTCTGCACGAAATTGTCGGTGATCATTTCGAACTCGAACCGCTTCAAGCGTTGCTCGTACTGCGTCGGTTCGACCACCCGGATTGAAAGCACAATGCCGAGCTTTTCGAGATTTTGTTTAAAGGGCAGCACGATGCGGTCGAACTGCGTGTCGTACGACAAGAATTCGACCGTGAGCTGCTCGCCCGAATCCGGCCTCCGCAGGACGCCGCCCTGGATCTTCCACCCCGCCTCGTTAAGCAGTCGACCGGCTTCGCGCAGGTTCGCGCGCAGATCGTCGGCCGTGGCCTGGACCGGGCTCTTGTAAGGCGTCGTGAAAACTTCGGGCGGCACCTTGTCGCGCAGCTTTTCCAGTATTTCGAGCTCCCGTCCGGCCGGCACGCCGCTGTGGGCCAGCTCTGAATTCTCGAAGACGCTGTTGAGGCGCTTGTAGAGGCCATAAAACAGGCTGCGGTTTGCGCTCTCGAAGTCGTAGGCGAGGGTGAGAGCCCGGCGCACGCGCGGATCACTGAACTTTGCCAAACGCGTGTTCATCACGAAGGCCTGGAAGGCGGCAACCGTCTTGGTGTGCAGCTCCGTCTTCTTCATGCGGCCATCGCGAACAGCGGGAAAATCATATCCCGTGGCCCATTTGCGCGAGCTGTTCTCCACCCGCAGATCAATCGTTCCGGTTTTCAGAGCCTCGAATTCCGGCAGGTCGTCGCGAAAGCTGAGGTATCGGATCTCGTCAAAATTGTACTGGCCGCGATTGACGGGCAGATCCTTGGCCCAATACGTCTTGACCCGCTCATAAACGATGGTGCGGCCTGGCTCGACGGATTTGATCCGATACGGCCCCGAGCCGAGCGGAGGTTCGAGGGTCGTTTTGGTCAGATCCCGAACTTCGCCGTTGGCGCCGTTCGCGGTCCAGTAGGCCCGGGGCAGGACGGCAAGCAGGCTCATGGTGTAGGGCAGATCTCGATTGCCGGCGCGCGCAAACCTAAATGTGACCTCTCTGACACCTGTCTGCTCGGCGCTCACCACATCCCTGTAGTACAGGGCAACGGCTGGACTGGCCTTTTTCTGCTCGTTGAAAGAGAAGATGACGTCTTCGGGCCGAATGGCAGTGCCATCCTGGAACCGGGCCTCCGGTCGAAGCCAGAATCTGGCGAACGAGAAATCGTCGGGGTAGGCCACGGCCTCGGCAATCAATCCATACGACGTGCCGGGTTCGTCCGGATTATAGGCGAACAAGGTGTCGTGGAGGTAAGCGATTCCCGGCGCGGCGCTGCCTTTGATCGTTGCCAGGTTGAGATTGTCAAAGCTGCCGATGCTGGAGAGCGTCAGCGTGCCGCCCTTGGGTGCATCGGGATTGACCCACTCGAAATGCTTGAAGTCGACCGGAGTGCGCGGCTGTCCCAGTTTGGCGATGGCCGGCCGACGCTGCAACTCTTCGGAGCGTGCCGTTCCCGCAACCGAAAGTCCTCCGGATACGAGGAGGGTGAGGAGTGCGGCGAAGGAAAGATTACACATCGGCTCTCCGGCTCGTCGGAGCGTCTTCTGACCGTCCCGGCCGAAGCGCTGACGCAAACCATGAGAAGCCAGGCAGGCGCTGCCAAGTTAAATCTTGGTCACCAGCCAAGGCAACCGCGATCCAACTCTCGATGACCTTCAGGGATCATTTGCCCGGCGGCAGCGGCGCGGGCTGATCGGCGAGCGTGCGCAGATAGGCCAGAACGTCGGCCAGTTCGGCGGTGTCTTTAATGCCGGCAAAGCTCATCTTGTTGCCTGGGATATAGCCCCTCGGGTCAAAGAGATAGTTCGCCAGCGGGACCCAATCCCACTTGCCACCCTTTTCGGTCATGGCCGAGGAATAACTGAATCCGGAAACCTTGCCGACGTCGCGACCGACGACGCCGTACAGATTAGGGCCGAGCTTGTTGGCGCCGCCCTTCTCCGGGGTATGGCACTGCAGGCACGCGCGAAAGCCGTCCTTACCGGCCTCGGCGCTGGCACTGGGCAAAGCCGCCAGCACCTTCTCGGCGTCGAACTGCGATGGCCCGCTCGAGGCACCCCCGCCGCCGCCCTTGGGCATCGGCAGCGTGTAAGCGGCCTTTTGGTCACCGGAGTGGCTCCCATGCGCGGTAATGTCGAACAAGGTCTTCGTTCCGAAGATGAACAGGAGGGCCGAAAGAGTGGCGCCCGCGATCTTGTTAAACTCGTAAGCGTTCATGATCGCCGACTTGCCCCGCTGACGACTTTGGTCATTGCACGGCCGCAGGCGCATGCCGGCGGGGATATGGAACGGCGGTCACTATAGGTTTTCGCATCTGACTGGCAACCACCCTGCCGCGCGCAGGACGGCGTTCACCCGAGACCAATTGTCACCCTTCGTGCTGCGCCGCAAAGACGGTAAGCGAACCAGATCATGCCAAACCCGCTTATCCTTATCCCGGCGCGTCTGCAAGCTATTAGGCTTCCCGGCAAGCCACTCGCCGAGATCTGCGGGGAGCCCATGATCGTGCACGTGTGGCGCCGAGCTGTGGAATCCAGGGTCGGACGCGTCGTCGTCGCAACCGATTCAGAACGCGTCGCGGTGGTAATCAGAGACGCAGGCGGCGAAGCCGTCATGACACGGGACGACCACGTCTCGGGGTCCGATCGCATTTACGAAGCGGCGTGCCTGGTCGACCCCGACGGCAATCACGACATCATCGTCAACGTGCAAGGGGATTTGCCGACGCTTGAGCCGCGCCTCGTGCGAGCCTGCATGAGCCCGTTGGCCTCGATGCCCTCTGATATCGCCACGCTTGCCGCCGAAATTAAAGACGCCTCCGAACGCAACAATCCAAATGTCGTCAAGGCGATTGGTACGCCTTCCGGCGCGAACCAGTTGCGGGCTCTCTACTTTACGCGTGCCACGGCACCCTATGGCGATGGGCCTCTCTACCATCATATTGGAATGTATGCCTATAAACGCGGGGCGCTCAGTCGGTTCGTTGGCTTGCCGCCGTCCCTGCTGGAGCGTCGGGAACGCTTGGAACAGCTCCGCGCCATTGAGAATGGAATGAGAATTGAGATCAGTCTCGTGGAAACCGTTCCGCTCGGTGTCGATACGCCGGCCGATCTCGAACGCGCCCGGCGTGAGCTGTCGCGACACTGACCACGGACGGCTAGAGGATTTAAGATGACTGCGAACAGGTCGGCGTCAGCGGCTCGAATCTCCTATCAAGGCGAGCCTGGAGCAAACTCGCACATCGCCTGTCAGGACGTGTTTCCGGATCTCGAACCCTTGGCCTGCGCCACGTTTGAGGATGCCCTGGCCGCCGTCAAATCGCGCGAGGCGCGCTACGCCATGATACCGATCGAGAATACCTTGGCCGGCCGCGTCGCGGATGTGCATCATCTGTTGCCGGAATCGGAGGTTTATCTCGTAGGCGAGCATTTCCTTCCGATCCGCTTTCAACTGATGGCGCCGAAGGGGACGCGGCTTGAACAGATCACCGACGTTTACAGTCACGTGCACGCGCTCGGCCAATGCCGCAAATGCATCCGCAAGCTGGGTTTGAAAGCGCATGTGGCGGGGGATACCGCCGGCGCTGCCCGGCAGGTGGCCGAGTGTGGACAGAGCAGCCGGGCGGCCCTGGCGCCACGCATGGCGGCTTCGATCTACGGCCTCGATATCCTGGCGGAGAACGTGGACGACGACGCGCACAATGTGACGAGGTTTGTCATCCTATCGGGGGAGCCCGACAATGCCGCGCCCGGCAATGGTCCGGTGATCACGACCTTCATATTCAACGTGCGCAACGTCCCGGCCGCGCTCTACAAGGCCATGGGTGGATTTGCCACCAATGGCGTCAACATGACCAAGCTGGAGAGCTATCAGGTGCGCGGCGAGTTCGTGGCCACGATGTTCTACGCCGATATCGAGGGCCATCCGCGAGATCGTCTGGTGCAATTGGCGCTCGAGGAGCTGGCGTTCTTCTCCTCCGAGCTGCGCATTTTAGGCACCTACCCGGCGAGCCCCTACCGAGCTGAGATCGCCCGCAAAGCTCGGGCAGCGGCGGCCCACTGAAGGTCTATTGCGACGCGCCGAGCACCAGGGTCCAGAAGGTCTTGAACTCCGTTTTCGGGTCTTGCACGAGGGCGATGCCCATGTGTTCGGCATCCGCCAGCAGCAAGTTCTTGTTGTGACCCGGACTGGCTTTCCAGCCTTTGATGACCTCATCGATCGTCGTCTGTCCCGTTCCGACGTTCTCGGCTGCGACCCGCGCGTTGTAGCCGGTCCGCTTGACGCGGTCCCAGGGGTTGGACCCATCCGATCCAAAATGCGAGATCCGGTCCCATTGCCCCAGATCGCGCGAATGGTTCTTGGCTGCTGCCGTCAGCTCGGCATTGAGCTTCAACGGTTTTAACCCGTTCTGCTTTCTATATGCATTGATCAGGTCGCGGGCGATTTCCGCCTCCAGCTTGGTGCCTGAGTAGTCGCGGCCGGCAAGTGTCCCTTTGGGCGCCCGATCGAACGAGCCTTGCGGTGCCTTGTCGTCGAGCTTCGCGAGCTTGGTTGGGCCATCCGAGGTGTTTTGACCCCCGGTGCTTGCAACGCCACGCACGCTTGGCTCGCCGCCAAGCCCGCCCTGACGGCCGGCGCGCGCGTCTGCTGATCTCTCGGGTGCGCTGCCGCCGGTGCCATCATTCAGGCTGGCCGTGATCGACGGCGAATTAAGGCTGCAACCCGAGGCGATGAGGGCCAGAGCCATGGGTAGCAAAATGCGAGACATGTACACTACTCCCGCCATGAGACGCGCGGTTGCTTCGCTTCAACCATGACGCAGATCTGTTAACTGGCCGTTAATGGTAACAATGTTTTACCAAGAACTCGGACTCTGACCGTCAAACCCAGGTTAGAGGGATGACGGAACATCGTGTCACGAATTTGGCGCGATCGACGTCGCAGAAGTACGGCACGGTGCTCTTGACCCTCCGGCAGCGCTCTCGCTCTCGGCGAACCATCGATGCACGTTCCGTGCGATGTTTTGGTAACGATGTGCTCGTCAACCCAGTCGAAGCAAAGAAGCCGCTTGGCCGCGGGCTCTAACGTGTTCAAACTGTGCTCTGATCTCCGGTGATTCGCGCGTCCGGTGCAATCGCTCGAGGCCTGCGGTCGGTTCATTCGACTCCGATGTGGGCTCCGCGTGCAGAAAGACGTGCCGTCATGGTCGCATCGCAACACGCACGCTTGGCTGTGCGCATGCCCTTGCCCGCCGACGGGTCGGGCTTGCCGGCGCTGGCTCTCGTGGTCCTGCTTCGGATCGCAGCAAAGTCCTGTGGTGAAGCCGAGATCGCGCGAGACCTGCAGGGCCTTTGCGGAGCCGGTGTGTCGGCTGGCCTTTGGCGCACGGCGATCGCGCGTCACGTCTCGGTGCTGACGCGAGCCGGTCATATCCGTGACGACACGGGCAAGCTGGCCTGCACGGCTGACGGGCGCCGCGCGGCCATAGCCGGGGTTGGCGCCAGGGCTGATCTTGCTTCGGACTGGGATTCAATTCGAGACGGGGCCCTGGTGGCCAAGGCCCTGGGCATCGAGACGCAGCCTCAAAGCCGTCTTGCCGCGCTGAAAAAGGCCGACGGATTGCGGGCGCTCATTGTCGAGGCGCGCTGGGGCCTGAAAATACGCGGTCAACCCTCATCGGCGCGGGTTCGGGCCGCGCTCGCCGTATGTGCCTTGAAGAAAGCTTTCGGGAACAAGCTGGATACGGGGGAGCTCGCAGGCTCCGCCTTATCCGCGAAAGCGGGTCGCCTGCTCGCGGGCCAGTTGGCCGATGCACCGCGCGATTTCAAGACGGACGCGCGGCTGGTGGCGGCATTGGCCGCCGAGGCTGTCGGCGTGCGGCGGCCGGATCTTGCGAGCTTGCGCCATGCCGTTTTGCGGCGATTTGTTGCCGAGGCCGGTGGCCCGGCCTCCTCGGTAACCGCATCGGCGTCGCAAGACGCGCGCACAGGAAACGCCCGCGCCCTTCTTGCCCGACGCCACGACATGAAACCGAGGCGCGGCACCGAACCGCGATCGGCTGCCAATCCTGGCGAGGCGCCAATCGGGCGTGACCCATCGCGCCTGGCCTCGGCTGCAGCACGCTCGCAGCATGCGACGGTGGGCCGCCTTGATCCGAAGGGGTTTGCTGCCGCCGTGCTTGCCGTTGCCCGTGCGTGCGCTCAGGGCTGGCCCGGCAATCGCAAGGCGTTCGTCTCCGAGGTTTGGAGCCGGATCCAGGAGCAGCACGCCGAATGGCGCCTGTCCGAGATCGAGTTCAAGTGCATGCTGACGGAAGCGCATCGAGCCGGATTGCTGATGTTGGCCCATGCCGATTTGAAAGATCGGGCCCGTCTGGCTGACGTGCAGGCGTCGGCCGTGATCTATAAAAATGCCGTGTGGCACTACGTACGCGTCGAAGCCTGATGTCCAGTTCTCACGTCAGGTCACCGTTGCAACCGCGCGTCAAGGAATTACCAATGCAATCCGCAGCTCTCAAGGCACCAGCGACAGACACACTGGCGGCCGCCTTTGAGCATTCCATCACCTGGGAGGACGACATCTGGCGGGCGGATCCCGTCGACGTTGTCGAGGTGCATCAAACGGCTCGCACGAAGTTCGGCGAACTGCTGGCTGCGATCACATCGGGCCGGGCATCCAGTTCCCAGGCCCGCATGCTGTTGTTTCATGGGCAATCGGGAGCCGGGAAAACGCATCTGATCCGGGCGCTGCGGACAGCCGCTCATCGCGCCGGCAAAGCCTACTTCGGCTATGCACAGATGACGCCTGACGTGGCCAACTACGCGGATTACTACCTCAAGCGTCTCGTCAACTCGCTTGAGAAGCCTTATGACCCGGACGGCGGCACGGAAAGCGCGCTGACCCGTATCACCAACAAACTGGTTTCGGATTCCACGGTTCTGCCGCTCGCGGACCTCACCCGTTTGCGCGAGGCTCAGCTCGATGAGGCCAGTCTCTCGCGGTTCATCCTGGAACTTGCCGACGACATCGTGGCCAGTCCCAAGTTCGCGTCGCAAGAGCTTGACGTCAACATCGTGCGGGCGCTGCTTTATCTGCAGCGATCCGATCCGCGCATCGATCAACGCGTGCGGCAGTACCTTCACGGGCGTCCCTTGAGCGAGCTGTCGGGACAGGCGGTGGCCGCCCTGGACGCCAACACGGGTGATGGACGTGCCTTCGAGATTATCGAATGCCTCGGAAAGCTGATCTGGACGGTGGATCGATCGGCTTTGGTCTTTTGCATCGATCAGGTGGAGGACCTGCGCTTTTTCGACGACGCCGAGGAGCGGTTCCAGAAAGCCGTGCGGGACCTGATCCAGATTGCTAATCGCGTGCCGACCGCCATCATCATCATCTCATGCCTGGGGGACTTTTATGACCAGGTTCGCGGCGTCCTTGCGCAGTCCTATATCGATCGCATCGAGAAGGCCGGACCGATTGCGCTCAATGAAAGCCGCAGCGCGGCAGAGGCCAAGCTGATCATTGGACGGCGATTGGAGCATAATCGGGCGGGTGGCGGTGAGACCCCGGATCCCATGCAGGTATTCGGGCCCCAGTTCTTCGAGGAATTCAGCGGGCTTTCGACGCGACGACTGCTGGAGCATGCGCAAACTCGCGTCAGAGGCAAGGTTGCCGGCGAGTTTGACGATCACGTCGAGGCAAAACCCGAGCCTGCCGTGTCGAGCGGAGCTGGTTTCATTTCCACCCTTGCCGCGGCGCTCGGCTTTTCGCTGGGTGGCGACGAGGCACCCGCACGCGCCCCCTCGATCGACTTCCGGGACATCTGGCACCGCTTCCAGGCGCAGTCGGAAGCCGAGATGCCGTCCACCGACCTCGACCTGCTCGACGTGCTTTCAGGCGCGATCGCGCTGGCGCGTGACGAGTGGGGCGGTGTGGTCCGCCTCGTATCCTCTCGCGTCGCGCTCGACGATTTGCCCGCGCTCGACTTTTCGCTGACGCACGTCTCAGGCGCTGCGCTTGAAGCGCGCGTTTTTATCTGCAACCGGCCGACGCAGGGCGGTGGACTCAAGCGACAGCTGGATCGCGTGCTTAATGGCATGCAGGATCGCACCGCCTTCCTGCTGCGTGCCTCCGATTTTCCCCCCAATCGCAAGAACCAGACTGCGCAAGCCTTTCGCAAATTCCGCGAGGCAGGCGGGCGCGCCATTCTGGTGCCGATGCTGGATTGGGAGCGCATGATCACGGTGCGCGAATTTCACGCTCGGCACCGCAACGACCCGGGCTTTCCAGCCTGGTTCGAGCAAGCCAAGCTGCTGTCCGAACTGGCCTGCTTGGTCCAGCTCTTGCGGCTCGATCTTCTGGCGGGGGGCTCGGCGCGCGCGCCTGAGGCTGGGCGGCGAGCCACCGCCGAAGATGCGCCGACCAGCGCAATGTCGACTGCGGCGCCGCTTCACACCTTGCTGGCGACGGGCGAGCCGCTGGTGCCCGCTGCCCAGCTTGCCTCAGGCCTTACTCCTCTTGCGTCGACACAAACGGGCCATGCGCTCGCCGACTGGACGGGGTGGGGAGGCGTCGCCCCGGCGCTGGCCACCAGCCACGACGACGAAGATTTGCCCCTGGCCGTCATCCTCGATGAGAACGGCAGCGGTGCTTCGAGCATCCTGGCTGGCCGCGAGGTTGGCGGCCGCAACAAGTCCATCACGCTCAACAAGGACGTTTTGAAACGCCACGCCGCGGTTCTGGGCGGCTCGGGGTCCGGCAAGACCACGCTGGCACTGTCATTGATCGAGCAGCTTCTGCTGCGCGGCATTCCCGCGGTTCTGATCGACCGCAAGGGCGACTTGTGCTCCTACGCCAACCCCGACGTTTGGCGGGCAAATGAGAACGAGTACAATGAGCGCCGGGGCGAACGGGAGAAGTTGGCGGACTCGATCGATGTCGCGGTTTACACGCCCGGACGCGGCTCGGGCCGGCCGATCTCGATCACGCTGCTGCCAACCGGGATCAATGAATTGCCGGAGCACGAGCAACTGCTGCTTGCGAATTTATCCGCGGCAGCCCTGGGCGACATGCTGCATCTGAAGAATTCGGCCACCCACCAGAAGCAGTCGGGCACGCTGTCCGTCGCCTTGAAGATCCTTGGCTCCCGCTCGTCGAAAGAGGTCATGCTCGGCGATCTCATTCACCTGCTTGAGGATGAGGACGAGGAATTGACCGACCTCACGCAGCGCATGGATCCTTCGGGCAGGATTCGCCGCGACCTCATCGGTCAGCTCGATTCGCTGCGGCATCGTAATTCGGCCTTGTTCGAGGGGGGCGGTGAACCGCTCCGCATGGATGCGCTGCTGGGCCTTGGCCCCTACCAGCGTCAGGATGGACGCACACGCCTCTCCATCATCTACACGGGCTTTTTGGGCGACAACGAGAATATCCTGTTCTGGGTCTCGCAGTTCCTCTCGGAGGCGCTGCGCTTTTGCCAGCGCAACCCCAACGACCAGTTGCAGGCCGTGGTCATGTTTGACGAGGCCGATCTTTATATCCCAGCCAACGCCAAGCCAGCGACGGCCGAGCCGCTGCAGAGCTTGTTGAAACGGGCACGATCGGCGGGGCTCGGGATCATGCTCGCCACGCAATCCCCGGGGGATCTCGATTACAAGAGCCGCGACCAGATCACGAGCTGGTTCATCGGCCGCGTGCGCGAGGATACCGCGTTGCGCAAGCTGAAGGCCGCGTTCCAGAGCGAGTCCGGGTTGGATGCGGCGGCGGTGCTGCCCGGTCAAACGGTGGGCGAGTTCCATCTGGTCCAGGAGGGTCTCGTGCGCTCGCTCAAGGCGCAACGCTCGCTCATTCAAGCCGAGCAGGTGCCCTTCGACCGTATCGAGCAACTGGCCTTCGAGACCAAGGGGCAAGACGAAAAGCAGCTCCGACTGTTCGGTTAGCCCTCCCGGTGCTCGCCTGCCTTTGTAGCCGGCCTACGCCGTGGCTGTGCAGGTCACGGCTGGCGCGCTACGATCCCTCATGACGAAAGCTCTGGCGGCTGCAGGACAGTGCCTGCGAGGGTAGCGCGCCGCGAGCGCATTGCATGGGAGAAGAACATGAGTGCGGGTATTGACCGCGTGAAAAGCCGCCACATTCAGGT
>JBKJYG010000486.1:0-3799 GCA_046715905.1 Hyphomicrobiaceae bacterium
CTACATCAACGACCATCGGGTTTGAAGAACGCTGCCGAACCGAACGAGTTCCTCGTTCCGAGCCGGCCAGATCTATTGCCCACATCATGGCGAGCACCGCGATTCCCACTTAAGGGAACGTGAACTCCCCGCAGGCAGGTCGCGCTCAAAGTCCTGCGGCAGCGTCCATGGCGAGCTTCTAAGGTCTGGACCCGATTTGATCGCAGCTCGCATGCCCAATCCTGAATCGCTGTGCGGTGCTCTTGGGTCCACGCCCTGATCCTCGCAAGAAAAGGTGTGGAGGTTGCCCGCTGCGTCCGGTCGCGACGCACACTCTTGATCAGTGTAGCCTTGCGTTCAAGATGATCGGGGATCGCTCAGCGGGGTCACGACCGATGCGTCCAAGACGAATGTCGCACCCAACCAAAAACGCCATCATTTTTGTCAATCGCTTTTTCCACCCCGACCATTCGGCAACAAGCCAGATGCTGTCAGATCTGGCGTTTGCCCTCGCCGAACGCGGTCACGATGTCTCGGTGATCACAAGCCGGCTGCGCTATGACGCGCCGGAAGTGCAATTGCTCGCCAGGGAAACGATCAAGCGCGTCACGGTCGTTCGGATTTGGACCTCGCGCTTTGGACGGCACACCCTGGTCGGCCGAGCCGTGGACTATGGCACGTTCTATGTCGCAACCGCTTGGTCGTTGTGGCGTCTGGCCCAGCGTGGCGACACGGTGGTCGCCATGACTGACCCGCCTATGCTGGGTGTGTTGGCCGGCCCCATCGCGCGTTGGCGCGGAGCGCGTCAGATCAATTGGCTGCAGGATATTTTCCCGGAAGTGGCTGAAGCTCTCGGCGTCGGCAGGGGTCGCTTGGCTCGCCTCGCCTACCGCTTTACGCGGGCCTTGAGGGACCGATCTTTGCGCCGAGCAGTCATGAACGTTGCTCTTGGTACACGCATGTCGGAAAAGTTGGCGATGCTAGGGGTCGCCCGCGAGCGCGTCTGCATGATCTCCAATTGGGCTGATGAAGCGGTGCTACAACCCCAAGATCATTCTCGAAACCCAGTCCGGATCACCTGGGGCCTTGAGAGAAAGTTCGTGGTCGGCTACTCCGGCAACCTTGGCCGCGCCCACGACTACACCACGCTGCTGGAGGCGATCGCATATCTCGAAACGCTCGGCCGAAGCGCGGCCTCACAGGTGGCTTCACGTGATGAGGAGCCGGTTCCAAGCCCAATGCTGGCCGAGTTGCCCCTGGAAGACGAAACCGCTCTCCCACCCGACGTCGTCTGGCTCTTCATAGGCGGCGGGGCAGGTTTTGAAGCCTTCAAAGGCGCTGTGCGCGCGCGTGCTCTAACGACAGTTTTTTACCAACCCTACCAGCCTCGCGAACTCCTCTCGGCGAGCCTTTCGGCTGCCGACGTCCACCTCGTCTCGCTGAAACCTGAACTCGAGGGTCTCATTGTACCGAGCAAGTTCTACGGCATAACTGCCGTCGGTCGGCCGACCATCTTCATTGGCGACAAGGACGGGGAGATAGCACGGCTGCTGCAAGCCCACGCTTGTGGCGTGACGGTTGAGCCAGGTGACGCGAAAGGGTTGTCAGACGCGGTCCTCGCCTTGGCTCGCGATCAACGCCGTCGCGTCGAACTGGGAGCGCGTGCCCGCGCTGCTTGTGAACGTCACTTCGGCAAGTTGGAAGCCGTCGCAAAGTGGGAGGGCCTGTTGATTGATCTGGAGGCCTAATTGTGGTGCACATCGTGGAACTCGACGCGGGCGTCGTGGGAGCTCGGATCCAAGCTTAGACGGCAAGCATCGAGCTTGACGATGACGAGCCGACGCAAGGCCTCGTACTCGCTGCTCGAGCTGCATGTCGAAGCAGCACTCACACAATTGCTCCTGTAGTATTAATCAGTACAAAGATTAATTCGCCTTTATCCTGCGTCAGAATTTGCAAAACGAACCCATTCCGGGTTGGGTGCCGTTCGGGATCAGCGATCTATTCGCTCCCGCCCACAGACGTTCTTGACTCGAGGAGCTGGTTCGGGTGCCTCAGTGCCTTCGCCGCATTATCGCCTTTGTTCAAAGAGACGTGTGTGAGGGTTCCGAACTGCTACCGCTCATTCGTAATTGGGCAAAGTTCACGGGGTCCGCGTGTTCTGGCCCTCGTGAGCATCGGCTGCTGGCGGTAGGGGGAAGAGACGCTCAGGGCATGATGATGGCATTCAGAATGCGGGATGAGAGAACTTTGCGTGCACGCGTGAGAGCCGCCGTGATCGGCGCCTTGGGGCCCGTGCTGGGCGTAGTGGCTGCTATCGGAGCCACGCCATCGGAAGCTATCGCCGGGCCTGCGCTGCTGTTTGAGTACGAGAGCGGCACGGTGCTCTATGCCGAAGATCCTGACCACCAATGGCATCCGGCTTCGCTGACGAAAATCATGACAGCCTACCTGGCCTTTACCGCGCTCAAGGCTGGCCAACTGACGCCATCTCAAAAACTCGTGGTCAGCGAGAAGGCGAACGCACAGAGTCCGAGCAAAGTCGGGCTTCCGGTCGGTGCGGAGATGACAGTTGAGACGTGCGTCAAGGCGCTCATCATCAAGTCGGCCAATGATGGCGCGGTGATGCTGGCCGAGGCCATCGGCGGATCGGAGGAAGCGTTCGCGGTGATGATGAATGACACCGCCCGCCGGCTCGGAATGACGCGGACGCATTTCGTCAATGCCAATGGATTGCCGGCCGTCGAGCAGGTGACTACGGCGCGCGATCTGGCCAAGCTGGCCCGCGCCATCATTCGTGACTTTCCCGAGCATGCGGCGCTCTGGTCGATGGTGGAAATGCAGATCGGAAAGCAGCGCCTGCGCACGCACAACGGGCTGCTTCGCACGCTCGAGGGAGCCGACGGGCTGAAGACCGGCTTCATCTGCGATGCCGGCTTCAACGTTGTCGCCACCGCGACGCGAGGCGACCGCAAGCTGATTGCGGTTGTGCTCGGCGAGGTCTCGGCGCGCGACCGCAGCGTGCGTGCGGCGAGCCTGCTGGACCATGGCTTTCAAACCTATGGCTGGAAAGTGATGTTCAGCCCGCCGACGCTGGACGGGCTGCCGGTGGCGCCGGACGCGAAACTGGCGGCCAGCGTGCGCGAGTCCGTTCTGTCGTGGAACTGCAACCCGAGCCTCAGACCCAAGACGCTGGTCAAGAAGCCGAAGGCCGGTGCGGTGGCGGCGAAGGACAAAGCTGGCAAGAGCAGATCGGCTGCCAAGACCCCGGTCAAAGCCGGCGCTGATGCGGAAGCCGTGGCCATCAGGCGCACGCCTGTCGCCAAGTCCTCGGCACCGATCGGCAAGCCCGCATCTTCGGCCTCGGGACAGAACGGAGCTGCAAAAAAGGAATGAGGGCGAGCTGTCAGTGCCGCACCGAGCGGCCTGACTTGACGCGCCAGCGTTGCGCGGCAACGAGCGCCCAGATGGCTTCCACGACGCCGAACGGCCAAGCGCCTTGCAGGAAGCCGTAGAGGGAGGCCAGCGCGCAAGCCCCGGCAAAGGCCAGGATGAACCAGGCGCTGCGATCTTCCAACGCATAACACAGCAGCATCGCGCTCACGGACAGCAGCCCGAACGCGGTGAGGAGATCCATTCCAGCTCGCTGTCAGACGATCAGTTCAAGCTTACTGGGGGCGTACTGACATCCGTCCTGCGGCGCCCGCGCGGCGGGCGGGGCATCGCCGTTTTGGTCTGTGTCTTGGCCGGCCGGCTCGCCGGCCCAGCCTGCCTGCGGGGTCGAAGACCTCGGGGGGTTTGGGGGCTGGCTACCACTGGG